>JALZUX010000653.1 GCA_023301405.1 Granulosicoccaceae bacterium
CACTAAGCGTGTCACTTAGCGTTGGCATGGAAACTTGATCAAGCCATGCGGTCGCTAGTAAGAATGCGACGATCTGCCAATTACGTTGGGTGGTAGAGTGGGCAGGAGCGAATAAAATTCTTACCGGCTTCTTTCTAAGGCTACTACCTCAGCAAAAAATTTCTAATTTGGAGTGCATCTAGCTCAGGGCTGAGGAGATGTATTGTTTTGGTTTTGCACAAAACACACGCCGAAGCGATAATATGTGTTTACACGGGGACCAAATACCTACTGAAAAAGCCATATAAAACAGTAGGATATTTGGTAGGCACGAGTGGACTCGAACCACCGACCCCCACCATGTCAAGGTGGTGCTCTAACCAGCTGAGCTACGCGCCTGCCGATTTACCAGTATAGGCAAAGCACCGCAGTACTGCAACACTATTGGCATCTTAATTCTTCCTCGGTTTGTTGAACAGGGGGACACACCCTCACAACACACCCCAAAAGCATAGCGAATTGTGGTGTAATACGAAATTCAACACCGAAAAAAACCATGCAACATTCCCTTACGGCAATCTCCCCGATCGATGGGCGTTATGCTAATAAAACAGCCCTATTAAAAAACGAGTTTAGCGAGTACGGGTTGATTCGCAATCGCACCATCGTAGAGTTGCGATGGATGCAGGCACTGGCCGCAGAACCGGGTATACCAGAAGTCATGCTGAGCACCGATGCGTGTGCACATATTGACCAGTTGGTGCATTCATTCAGTGAAGACGATGCTATACGAGTCAAGGAAATCGAGCGCACCACCAATCACGATGTAAAAGCAGTTGAGTATTTGTTGCAGGAAAAATTTGCCACTCATCCCGAGTTATCTAAAATTAGCGGTTTTCTGCATTTTGCCTGTACGTCTGAAGACATCAACAACCTTTCGCATGCGCTTTCACTGAAAGAAGGTGCCATCGGCAAAGTAATACCCGTGGTAAAAAAAGTAACCACATTGATAGCAGACCTTGCGAACGAACACGCCACGGTGCCCATCCTCAGCCGTACTCATGGACAGACCGCGACACCTTCAACGCTGGGCAAGGAAATGGCCAATGTTGCCTATCGATTACAACGGCAAATTGACTGCGCAGCCTCTGTGCAGATACTGGGTAAAATGAACGGGGCTGTCGGCAACTACAATGCTCACCTTTGCGCTTATCCTGATGTGGACTGGGATACGCTTGGCAAAAACTTTGTGACATCACTGGGTCTTCAACATAACCCGTATACCACTCAAATCGAACCCCATGACTACATGGCTGAATTGTTTGACGCTTTTGCCCGCATCAATACCATTCTTATCGATTTCTCCCGTGATATCTGGTCGTATATATCAATTGGGTACTTCAAACAAAAAGTTGTCGCCGGTGAAGTTGGTTCATCGACTATGCCACACAAAGTTAACCCCATCGACTTTGAAAACGCTGAAGGTAATTTTGGGTTAGCTAATGCATTATTAGGGCACTTCAGTGCAAAACTTCCCGTGTCACGGTGGCAACGAGACCTGACTGATTCAACCGTACTTCGAAATACAGGTGTCGCGTTTTCACACTCGCTTATCGGCTATGAATCCTTGCTAAAAGGTATTGGTAAACTAGACCTCAATAAGCAGGCACTGGCGACTGATTTAAATACATCATGGGAGGTACTGGCCGAACCCGTACAAACAGTGATGCGACGCTACGGCATAGAAAACCCGTATGAAAAACTAAAAGCACTCACCCGGGGTGAAGCTATCACACAAGATAAACTGCAGCAGTTCATCAACCAATTAGACTTACCCGCCGATGTTAAAAAGCAACTGTGCCAACTGACACCCGCCAGCTACACAGGACTTGCAAGCCAACTGGCATTGCAGCTCCCGAAATCAGACTAACAATGCAAATCAACTGGCCGGAAGGCATTAACGAAGAAATATTCCTACAACAGTACTGGCAACAAAAGCCACTACTGATCCCGCAGGCATTGGAAAATTTCAGCAACCCGTTAGACGAAAACGAATTGGCAGGGCTGGCGTGTGACCCCGATGCAAATGCCCGGTTTATGCAGCATGTGCAAGGCAATGAATGGCGCATGTGTATGGGCCCTTTAGACGATGATTTTTTCGACAATGTGACCGGCAACAAGTGGTCGTTATTAGTCAGTGACATTGAAAAATTACTTCCTGACTTTCGTGACTACCTGCAGCCGTTTCGCTTTTTACCCGATTGGCGCATTGATGATTTGATGATCAGCTATGCCCCACCCGGCGGTTCTGTGGGCGCCCACGTTGATCAGTACGATGTATTTCTACTGCAAGCATCAGGAGTTCGTGAGTGGCAAATAGAAACCACAGCGCGCATCGGCAGACAAGAATCAGTGAGTAATGATATTTCTTTGTTAGGGGATTTCACAGCCGATGAGACTATGCGGTTGCGCGCAGGCGACATGCTGTACCTGCCACCTCATTTTGCACACCATGGTATCGCTATTGAAGATGCATGCATGACCTGGTCTATCGGGTTTAGAGCACCGTCGGCTGATGAAATGTTGCCGTCCATACTGAATTACATCAGTGATGATATGCAGCAACCCGAGCGCTTTACCGATAGTGGTCGCAGCAAAGCAAGCAACCCCGGCCTTATAGAAGTTAATGACAAAACCAAGCTTCGACAATTACTGGCCACCGCACTTGAGTACAATGATCAGCAGCTTGACGATTGGATCGGTCGATACCTGACCGAAGCAAAAGACACCAGCGAAGATACCGACATACAAACTCTGGATTGGCGGTCGCTTAAAAAACAAATTGGTGCCAAACACCGACTGAACGGGAATTCCTATAAGACGTTTGCCTACTCCCCTGCCACAGAAGGCGCAACGCTATACGCAGACGGCGAGAGTTACCCATGCTCTATGGGCTTTGCAGAACAATTGTGTAGTCAGCGATGGGTGACTGCTGTGCATATTACAGAGACCGATCATACCGCTGTTACAGCGTTATTTAATCGGCATGTATTGTTGCTGGAGGCTGACAGTACGCACTAGTAGCACTGGTTTTAGCAACTGGTATAACCATACAAAGACAAGCCTGCTCAATGAAGGACAGGCAAATCCCATGGTAAATAAACGCAGTAGCACACCAATGAATGCGCCTAATACCCGGTAAATTCAGCGCCAAAAGTCCAGATATCTCGTCTGGCCCATCAGTAAAACCATCTACCACTGGCCTCCCGCCGCTACATAGGTACAATGAAAACCAAGCGTTTACATTTCGCCATCCCGAGGAACAGTACACATGGCAATCCCCTTCCGGCTAAGTGCAAAGTCACGCTTGATGCTGACGTTACTTTTTTTTACAAGCCAAAGTGCAATCTCAAGTGACAAGGAATCACAAACACTGGACCACAGCGTGCTGCTGGATCTGGGTACACAATTTTGCGAAGACTTTAGACGTGTGCCAAGTACACAATTGCGTGAAACTATCACGCAGACAGCTACAAGAATACTTAATGCGGTTGTCAGTTCTGAGCTGTCAGCTATTGAAATACGTGGGCGCAATATTGGCCAGCGACTGACGCTTAGCGTGCCAAACAGCGTAGTACTTGACGTACGACTTCTAACACCACCGGCACGGCCCGTTCAGACCGTACTAACAGACTACGCCAATCAAGTTAGCATTGAAAACAACAAACCTTCTACACAACTGGTCATAGACTCGACCTGCGAACTTCAACAGGCACAACAGATTGTCTATACAGAAAACCAAACGCCTGAATTTGTACAAGCAATGACTGCTGACGGAGATAACCTGGTTGCAACGGGTGAACGCAGCTGGATTAATCGACCGCTTCCAAAGCTCGCGCCAATATCACCACCAAGATTCAGAGTTGCCATTGTTGATTCGGGGGTTAACTACCAACTCCCGGAAATAGCACATTCTCTTGCCCGTGACGCACAGGGAGATCTCATTGGTTTTGATTTCTGGGACATGGATAAGTTGCCCTATGATGCCAACCCTGCCCGATCGCCCTACGTTGTGCAACGGCACGGAACGCGGACTGCATCAATTATCATTGCCGAAGCACCCGGTATTGCTATTGTGCCTTACCGCTATCCGCGCTCTGATATGTCGCGCATGAAAGAATTAATTGAGCACGCTCAAGCGAGTGGCGTAAGAATAATCGGCATGCCATTGGGCAGCAACGACTACAAAAGCTGGGTGACGTTTGACCGTACGGCACGGCGACATTCAGATATCTTATTCATAGTATCAGCAGGCAATAACGGCCGCGATATCGATATAAACGGGGTTTATCCTGCAGCGATGGATACTCCCAATATGCTGGTGGTTACCTCATCTGATGACTTTGTCACTCCTGCAGAGCGCACCAACTACGGTCGTATTTCGGTTGACTACATGGTGCCGGCAGAGAACATTGATGCACTTGACTATAATGGCAGTAAGGTCAAAGTATCCGGATCAAGTTACGCCGTATCCAGAGTAGTCGCTCTAGCCGCACGGGCTTTAAACAGACGCCCTGCTCTGAGCACTTCCCAACTAATGCAAGAGATCTATACGCATTCAGTCAGAGCAAATACCGGCAAATATGTGGCAAAGGGTTATTTAGGTGACCCTCTAGCCAGCCCAAGAATACTGAAAGTCACCGCAGACGTTAACAAGCCCAAAGCGATGCTTGATAACACTTACCAGCTACCAGTCACCGTTAACATTATGGATCAGCGATGGAATACCAACGTTATCGATGCTGCGTTTGAACGAATGAACCGGATATTTGCTCAGTGTGATATCACAGCCACCGTGGAAAAGTGGCAGATTATCGAAGCACCGAAACACTTAAAAGACCTATCAACTGGGCATGCACTTACATTACGACGCAAGCTTGGTACAGAAACCTTAGCTGTATTTTTTGCAAACGATACAAAAATGAACCCGCAATTCGACGCTGAAGCTTTTGGCGAAGGCAACACAAGGAATCGCCCCTGGATGACCAACACGCTATGGTTGACCTACGGTATAGACGATACAGGCATCGCTTTGGCCCATGAGTTATTTCATATTGTTGCCAACGATGGCGGCCACTCTCAAGCCGACACCAATTTAATGCGAGGGCAGACAGATCCAGCTAACACTGTATTAACCAATGATCAATGCGTTGCGATGATAAGTAATGGGCTAGAGACAGGGCTGCTATTGGCCGCTGAATAAAGCTCTGTGATAGGCAGGTTTATGTTTGTGGTTGATCTATCCGCGTATTATTAATACCCGGCCAGAACCAGAGAGCGAAGCGCGGGGCATTCAAGTGCGTAAGATTTTCCTGCTACATGTGGGGCCATCACCTACAAAAAAGGGGTTATTCATTAATAACCACATGGTGTCGGTCAAATAATGCTGCGACTAAGATCATGAAAGAGCGACGCAAGCATATAACACTTGGCAGAGTGCGCCGCCCTTCTAGAATTATTTAGCTTGCGGTACCCTAGAGCTGATCACCAAAAACCACCACCCAATAAGAACTAAAGTCATTATTGTCACTAACAACACAAGCCGCCCCAACCTCAGAATATAGGGTATTCATGATATTCCGGCAGTGTCCGGGGCTGTCCAGCCATCCCTCATGGACTTCGTCTATTTCGGTCTGCCCGGCGGCAATGTTTTCCCCGACCGCCCGCCAGTTATAACCAGCGGTTTGCGCTCTGTCTGACACACTCAAACCGTCAGAGCCGTCATGATCAAAAAAATTGAAGGTCACCATGTCAATAGCATGCGCATTGGCAGCCGATGCCAGCGTATCGTTCCAAGTCAGCGTATTGACCGCTGGATGGTTTCCGGTACCGCACATACGCGCTGATGACCGTGACTCATTTATCACCGCCAACATGGTATTTTGAAATACGTCTGAAGGCGCATCGCAGTCAACACTTGATGCGTTTGCGACCAACTGCGCTACTGTTGAATCAGTCGTGTTGGCTGTGGTGGTGCCATCACCAGTACCAGTACCAGTACCAGTATCAGTACCAGTACCAGTGTCAGGCACTACTGCCGGGTTCTCGATCGCAGCGCCAGTATCCAGCGCGGGCTGCGCACTTTCCGGCACGGTTACCTGTGATGAGTCTGTATTCCCTGCAGACACGCTCATGTCACTAGCCGATGAGCATGCCTGTAGTGCACTACATATCGCCAATGTGAGCATTATTTTATTAGTTTTATTCATTCTTTATTTTCCTTAATAAAGCACAAGATATTTTTTGCTGAATAAAGCTACAGCACTCATTTACCGCCACCCAACTTTATTTTTTCCAGAAGCGTATCCCGTTTCTCACTATTTTTTATCAGGCTTCCAGCACGATAAGCCATATTTAATGTGAGTCGTGCGTTTTGACTATCACCTATTCGCTCTAGCTCCAGAGCAATTCCATGCAGTGCAGACACTGCCGCAAACGGATCAACAATCAGATTTGCATGCTCAGTTGCCTGTGCTGTCAGCCCAAGACTTACCTCCGTCAAAGCTACATGACGAATAGCCAAATCTCTAGCCGCGGTGTTAACCGGTAACTCATAAGCCGCTACCATGGCCAGCTCAAGGAAATCTGCCATATCCTCTATGCGGCCTGCACTCTGAAAGTATACGGCGATGGCGCTGAGTGCTACAGTCCGATTTTCAGGTTTATTTAAACTTCTCGCAAGAATTGATGCCTTAAGAAAACTGTCGAGTGAATCTTCTTCCTGGCCCAGCGCTTTCTCGGACAGAGCATAATCTGCAATCGCTATCGTACGCTCTGCCTCTGATGTAATACCATAAGTGCTGCGCGAAGCTTGATCGAGCAATTGAGATGCTTTATCAAGGTCACCCAATTCACTGTAAGAACGGGCTAGGCGCTGCAAGCTCATCACTGCAAATAGCTTGTCTTTAGTGCTTCCACTAACATCTCTTGCGATTTCCAGATCTCCTACTTCTATCAAGCGTTCATGTAACTCCATGTACGCTTGTAGATCTACCTCGCGTTTAGTCCATTCATCAAAATATCTATCTGCATTATGAGCGACTCTATTTTTTAGCCATAAAACAGAATTACTGTCTGCAGGAATTGCTGCCCCCATCCGAGGAACAGACTGTGAGACTTCATATACGCCATCACCACTGACGTAATTCTGCAACTCCTGGCTAGCATTTTCTCCCAGATCATCTTGAAGGTAGGCGATGAGTTCTTCAGTTGAATAATTATTTGGATTATTGATATCCGACGATCTCTCCAGCGCCGCTTTAAGCGATACTTCTTCAACCGCGTCAAAGGCAGAGTTTTCATTGACTGGTACGATCTGCGCCACTACGGGGGTCACAGGCTCAGTGCCTAATCCGCCATTGACAACAAACATCGCGCCAGCCCCTAGCAACCCCGCCACCACAGACGCCGCGACGGCCGTCTTGATCAACTTGGCTTTCCCCTCACCTTCGACGGTGATGTTAACTTCGCGGTAAGTCGACTTTTCTACCAATTCTTCAGCAGCAGAGGCACTGCCAGACATCGGCACCTCTGGCGATTCCTCTGGCGCCTCAGGTTGACTCCCTACCTCTTCAACGAACTCCGAGGTTTCAGCCGCTACCTGTCCCGGTAACACTAATCCTCCCGAAATACTTCCAATGTTGCTTCCAGAATCACTACCAGAGTCACTACCAGAATTTGCAGACAAATCATTAATTAGATTATTAAGTGAATGGGCAACAAA
>JALZUX010000654.1 GCA_023301405.1 Granulosicoccaceae bacterium
CAGATACCAGTGCTATTTCAAACACCCTTGTTCAACCGCCGCTATAGTATTTTTGGAGTCATCGGGCTGAATGCCCGGGCTGATGCCCGGACGGGAACTACTCAAGCCCTTCAGCACCGATGCCAGAGGGTAAACACCTATGTAAGAGCTGGTATCAATAATTAATTATCAATCAGTACTATCACACCAGTGTTAGCCAATAAAATTTCAGAACGCACATAGCAAAAGTACAAAGCCTATTTAACGTGTTAGTGCACAGCGCTAACCCAAACAAGCGAATTAAATTTATTTATATCACTTGCCCATAGTCTTTAACCCCCGCAAGTGTGCAATCACCTTGCTGCGCAATAACTCTTTTCGACCGCACTCAGGCCTAGGCCGACTAGATTCTGTGCAGTGTCTTGTGTTGCATTGCTGTTCTGAGCTTTAGTTGGCATTGGGTGATCACCATCGGGCATAGATATTGAACCGGACGGCCTAGCATTATTGGTTTGTAAGTTCGCTTTAGGAGTAATATTTTATGGATAAGCATTGTTGTAGCGCTGCTGTTTATCAAGCACTCGCTCGGTCCTGTATGACGGCCGCTATATCAATTTTCCTGCTCGCCTCGTGTGACGGTAGTTCAACATCTGTATTAGCTACTGCAGAGCCTTCAACCATAGAAAACCCTACTAACAGCACTGACACTGCTGCCAATCAGGGGTCAGGTCCGACTCCTGACATACAAACCCCAACGACCTCAGAAACCCCGATTAGCACCGATACCCTAACCGGCACTGATAATCCAATAACCCCACAGCCCCCCACAAGCACAGAAAGCTCAACCACTGAACCGCTGACTGGAGTTTTTCTTGATAGCGCAGTCACGCGTTTGGGCTACAGCACCGCTTCACAGGCAGGCTTCACTGACGAACAAGGTCGCTTCAGCTATCGATCCGGTGAAACAATAACCTTTAGCATTGGCGATATTCAGCTCCCCGAGGTTACGGCACAACAAGTTGTAACACCTGCTGATTTATACCCGGGTGGCGCCGTTAACCATAGGGGCGTGGTTAATGTCAGCCGGCTTCTGCAAACACTTGACATCGATAATGACCCTTCCAATGGAATACTGCTTGCGGATTGGGTGAATGATATTAAATCAGCTGAGCCGTTAGATTTTGAATCTGTCAATTTTAGTGAAAGCGCCAACAACCTTCTAAGCGCATACGGTGGTTCGTCCAGATCACTGGTTGCAGGAGCTGAGGCAATAAGCCATCTTGCCATTACAATGACTTCATTCGGTTTGCCAGTGAAGCTTATCGATGAAGAACAAGTCCTGGTACTTCTAGACACCAATACAAACGGCATTCCAAACGAGTTTGACTGGGACGATGACGGAGATGGTGTTAATGATCCTCAAGATGCGTTTCCACTTAACCCGTCAGAGCAATTTGACACTGATCATGATGGCATTGGTAACAACACCGATCCCGACGATGACAACGATGGTTATGCAGATACCATCGATGCCTTTCCGTTCTCAGTAAACGAGAACAAAGACTCAGATAACGACGGCATCGGTGATCAGGCCGATACCGATGATGATAATGACGGTACCCTCGATCATGTCGATGCTTATCCACTTGATGCTAGAGAGCAGCTAGACGCAGACGCCGATGGCATAGGCAATAACGCCGACAATGACGATGACAACGATGGTGTTCCCGACAACCGGGATGCATTCCCGTTTTCAGCCCTTGAATCTCTGGATACAGACGCTGACGGCATCGGTGATAACGCCGATTCAGATGACGACAATGACGGTGTCAATGATAACGCTGATGCATTTCCACACGATGCTACCGAGTTTGCAGACACCGATGCCGACGGCATAGGCAACAACGCTGATGAAGATGACAACGGCGATGGCATACCTGATGGTATTGATACCGACAATGGCATCGGCGAAAATACACCACCTAACCTTTCTGTCCCTGCCAACGTGCTTGTATCTAATCGAGTTAATGGCCAGGCCATTGTTGGTGTGAGTGACGCAGAGAACAACACAGTTCGGCTAAGCTGGTCAGTAGTTTCCGGGCCATTAGGCGGTGATATGATGCTAACCACCAACGATGCATTTACCCGGGCAACAATTCAGGCAACGGTTATTGGTCAGTATGTTATCGGCGTGACAGCCACTGACGGTATTGATTCAACCTATCGAACGTTCACCGTGCAAGTGGCCAATAGCGCACCGGTATTGTCACAGATATCTATCTTGCCACTGGCGCCTACCGCTGTTAATTACCTACAACCTACGTACGCACCCATAGTAGACGCTGATGACGACACGCTACAGATATCCTACACATGGATCATAAACAACGTTGCATCAGATTATATCGGCGATTCCCTGCCGCCCGGTACCGCCACACGAGGCGACACAGTCGCCGTAACAATACAGGTCACAGACGGAACACACACAGTTAGCGCCTCATCAACAGCAGTTGAATTAGAAAATTCACCACCGATGTTGCAATCCATTGAAATATTGCCGCTCGCCGCTACTGTTAATGACGAACTGATCGCATCATTAACCGGCCTGTCAGATGCCGATACTGACACCATTGAGTTATCGTTTGTCTGGAGTGTCAACGATCAGGTTCTACCCGGGCAGGTTAACAATTCTCTACCTGCCGGAATAGCAAAACACCGGGACACAGTGTCTGTTCAGGTAATAATGACAGATGGCGTTGTGAGTATAGAAAACGACCCCGTCACAATAGAAATCAATAATGCACCGGCGGCTTTCCAGGCTGACTCAGTACCCTCATCACTGACCTATGGTGTGCCAACAAGTTTTACGGCTATGTTTGTTGATCCGGATGGTACAGACGTCAACACATTACTTACCAGTGCCCCACAGGGGCTAACCTATGACGCAGCAACCGGTACGGTAAACTGGACTCCAACTCCATTAATGCTGCAAAGCACAGAATCATATCAAGCACACTTCACGTCATCTGATGGGCAATTGGCTGAAATTGAGCTGAATGTCGTTGATAGCAACCACAATCCACTATTGGCGCGCAGCGGCATAGAAGTCCCTCGAAGAAGCCAGCCGCTTGATAGCGGTGATTTTGATGGTGACGGGGTCATTGAAGTGCTGTCCAGCACCCGCAACCAAAGAATATTCACACTGCAACTTGACGGCGATGAAATTAAGCAAGACTGGATGTACCCGTTCGCATTAGGTGTTGATGAAGACATTCATTCGGTATGGGCTCACGGTGCCGATAGATCACAGATAATAGCGGTAACAGACAATGGTGTTTTTCTCATTGAATCAAGAGACGCTGAGCCAGTGAGAGTTGCTGAATCCTTAATAGAAATTTCAGCCGCCCGATACACTGACCTTGACGCCAACGGTGTTGCTGAGCTGATCCTAATTGATGTTCAGGGAAATCTTTCGGTATTAAGTAGCAACACCTGGGACACCATCTGGCCAGATATATCTTTGCAGTCATCCAGCCAATTCGGGGTTAATAGCTATGCG
>JALZUX010000655.1 GCA_023301405.1 Granulosicoccaceae bacterium
TACCCTTAGACAAAATGGGATGAGCCCTCAGTCGCTAAATTAAAGACTTCGGTATGCAAGAGCTGCAAGAAGCTGCATCATTCCAGGTGAAGCGCAGCACCACACCCCAACCAGTTCACCCGCAGCCAATCGGTCCAAAGAGCTGGCTTCACGCACAAAGAAAGTGCCTTAAGAAATGGACAACAGCCTGAAGTACAACCACCGATTCTCCGGATTCCCGTTGAATTTATGACTGATCATCCTGTCCCAGTTTATATGGCCCTAGTGTCTAACACCCCTCACCCGGAGCCGACATCACGGCAAGCCAATTGCAGAACAGGGGAGAATTAACCTTATGGTACTTTTAGTGTGAAACTGGCCAAGTTAGCGGGTGTTGCAGTCATAACTGGACTCGCCGGATTTATACCTCCGGTTACTGCAAAGGACGTCAAACCGGAAATCGAGTTCAAACGCGCACTCTCAATTATCGAGAATACGCAGCTGGAAATATACACTGATACGCCTCCCGAACCCGCTGATCGTATTTTTTCAAAGCTCGATAAGCTCAGCGCAACAGACGCGACTGTACTCGACCCAAAAAGCCCGAATTTCGATGAGAAGCTTGGTGAAAAACGTATTGATATAATGCGTACACTCCTTAGTGAAACGATTGATGCTTACAATGATCAATACGCCAACTACATTTCACCAGAAGAGCTTAAAAGGTACAAAGAACGACGCTCAGGCAACTATCAGGGGGTCGGGCTAAAATTCAGAGCAATGGAAGACGACTACCCCGTGGTCATTGGTGCTTTAATCGGAGGGCCGCTGGATAACACCGACCTACTACCGGGAGACAAAATGGTTGAAGCCAACCAAACAGATCTTAAAGGACTTAGTAGCCGCGAAATCATCACCTTGTTAAAAGGCCCTGATAAATCCCGCATTGATCTAAAAATACAACGCGCTGATGGTCTTCATCATGTTGTTACTAGCCGAGGTCCTGTCAAACTAAAGTACGCACGCGCCGAAATCATCAACAGCAATATTGGCTATATTCAAATCAGCCGATTTGGTGGAAAAACTCATGAGACAGTTGCCAAGCTGCTTGAAGAACTGCTTGATCAAAAAGTGAAAGCGCTGGTACTTGATCTCAGAAACAACCCCGGCGGTTCCACCCGAGCTGCGCGTGCTATCGTTTCCATGTTTAGCAAAGAACAAAACATTTACTGCGAAAAACACAAATCGGGTACCGTTAAATTACTGCCAAGACACGGTGACCATTTAACCGATTTACCACTGGCCGTACTGGTTAATGGCAATAGCATGTCATCATCCGAGATTGTGGCGGGCGCAATCAAAACTTATGATCGCGGCACCGTCATAGGCACCCCGACCTATGGTAAAGGCCTGGTGCAAAGAGTCTTCAATTTAGCACAACCACTCGGTGGCGCAATTCGAACCACAATCGCGGTTTTTGGCAGACCGGATCACCAAGCCATTCATGCCACTGGCATAGTGCCGGATATTTATATCGAAACCCCTGCAGATTTTATGTTCCGCCGTACAGGATCACTGAATATTAAGTCTAACGCCAGGGCCTACCAACGCGCATTACTTGAAAAAGGCGTGAAGGAAAAACATCCAGACAAAGCCAATGCCCTTATCAACGCCCCTGACGCTCAATTAAACACCGCAATTGCCGAGCTCAATAAGCAAATCAAAACAAACGGCGGGTAACCTTTTACCCGCACACAGAATTGCGTTAACCTGCCCTAACGAGAAAAATTCTGTCAGAACCGATGACCAAACCAATTTCCAAAGACATAAAAACAAACCTCAACCATGAAACCGCCACCATTGACTGGAATGAGCTACTAAAGCACTTTGCGCGCGGAGTCGTCATCAATGTAGATGCCGGCATGGACTTAATAGACGTGGCGCACGGCATGGCCACAGATGACGTCAAAACAATGGAATCATGGCTAAAAGACGGCACCGTGCGGCGAGCCTCTGACAACGATGCCCGCGATTGGACAGCACGCGAGCCCTTATTCTGGTGCGTTGTGGCTGCCCCTTGGGTGTTGGTGCAGGAACAAAAAGACCCGGCAAGCTTGCACTAACACAACGCCAACAGCCAACGCGCCGCTGAATACGCATCAGCTAAACCCACAGGTGTTTATCCAACCACCGGCACTGAATATAAGATGAAATCAGAATTACTGATCGGGCTTATTGGCGATGAAAATCAGCAAGTAACCGCACACCGTGCGATCCCACTGGCATTACAAATCGCCGCCAACGTTATTGGCGTCACCTTAAAACACCAATGGATCCCTACCCCGCAAGCAAGCTCAAAGCTCAAAGGCACCGGTCACCAGCCGTTTGACGGACTATGGTGTGTGCCGGCTAGCCCCTACGAAGACACCAATAGCGTATTAAGCGCACTAAGCATTGCCCGAAAAGAAAACATACCAACGCTGGGCACCTGCGGCGGCTTCCAACACATGGCCATAGAGTATGCACAAAATG
>JALZUX010000656.1 GCA_023301405.1 Granulosicoccaceae bacterium
CTATTGACCGACCACTTGTTGTTACTGGCATCGGTACCCACTCCAAGCACCAATTCAGTGATCGGGATATAACCTTGTACTTTAAGGCTAAGCGTATCCGGATTACTGTTCAGGCTGAGTCCGCCATTAACATTCACTACTCCGTTAGCTTCAACTTCGATTCGGTCTCCAGCTGATTGTCCATCAGACACATAAGCGTATTCAAAAGAAAACTCCGTTATGTCACTCGCCGTTAGAGTAGAACCATTAGCATTAAAATTTATAACACGAATATTGCCTATAGACTCTACCCGGTCGTCATCAGTCCCGGTAAACTGCCCCTCACCTATACCCCAGCTTGAACTGGTGGTGGTGTTAGTGTTGACATCGCCAGTAACGATTTCGCCTCCGGCTTCGGGAGTGACGTCTAGTGCAATCTGAAATGTCGCCATACCATCAGGTGCTGTGATTGTGTCTGACATCATCGTAGCAATCGTATTTACGCCGTAGGCGGTGTTCTCTGCGGCTAGAATATCTACGTTGCTTTCATACGGATAAATATCAGGGGCATCAGTGACTAGCAAATTCACTTCTCTATCATTGTAACCACTGGCATCTTCTGCACGCAGCGTGAATTGATAGCTACTGTCTACTGATTCAGTGGGTGTCCCTGAAAGAATCCAGACCCCGGGCTGTGCAGCATCTTCAGTGATACTGAGCCAGCCTGGAATTCCGCTACCGGAGTCAACCAGGCTTAATGTCACACCATCGGATTCCAGGTCCCAGAAATCAACACCTTCTACCAGTGTGTGGTTAAAGGGTTGTGCGAATGCCGCGTCTGCCAGATTGGTTGCCGCACGAGCCCAGTTTGGTGCACCTGGTGATTCATTTTCTGCAAGATGATCATCCATTAGCGTCAGTTGCGCTATACCCCAATCATTAATCAGTAACTGGTTGAGCAATCCATCTTTTCTGATCAATGGCACTCCCCAGGAAATCGAACCACCACCAACGGCTGACTCGAGGTTCCATTGAAGAAATTCTGCATCGGTCAGTGCAGCCGTGCTGCCGCCATTCCAGCTGGTTGTACTCATCGGTGGATAAAAATGACCAACAATCTTGTCATCCCAGGTCCAGTCGCCGCCAGCATGCACGTTGCCGTTTGTCTCGGTGACTTTTTGTATATGAGCGTAGTTGCGGTCGTAAAGGCCATTTTCACGATTTCCAATTACCCGACCGCCATTGTACGGATGACCAAACTTATAGTCCTCAACCCGCACCGCTTCAGAAAACGGATTCAGCTCTTCTGTATCTCGCTCAGGGCCGTTGTTAAACGATACCGCAGCATTGGGATTTCCTGCTCTGGCAGCAACGGCAAACGCCTCATAGATGCGTTGATCAACAGCTACGCCATTGGTGGCATTATCGCCTGCGAGTGACATGTATTCTGCTGAATCAAATATCCATGCGTCGATCAAATCGCCGTATTGAAGGGAGTACGGCTTTAACACAAACTCTGTATAACAAAACATATAATGACGGTTGGGGAAAGCCGCATCGCGGTGATAGCTTTGACTGTCGAGGTACGCTACGGCAGTTGGACTGGTGTCACAAAAATGCGTCCAGCGCTCTTCAATGTTCGGGATTTCAGGTCGAACCGCTTCTCCTTCGCGTGATAGCAAATTAGAGCTGTTTACATAAGTCATATTGCGCATGCCAGCCGTTTTGATGGCGGTGAGGATGTCAAAGAACGGATCGTCACCTGATGCTATTCGAGGGACCAACAGGTTTATTGGCTTACCGTCAGCATCAAGATCACCTTCCCATAGACTCTCGAGCAGTACACTCGGAGCAAAGTGCGCGGCTGACGTGGTGAACTGATCACCCAGGTGAGATTGCACGAAATCAATGGTTTTTAAATGCGCAATTTGTTGCAGGAATCTATCAGCAGTTAGATTTTCACCATGACCGTTGTATAACTCGGAAGGGTCCCAGCTGATCCCCCATGTGCCACGCAGCCAATGGGCCCTATCACCCGGATCAATAGCCAGGTAATCCGGCGTACCATCACCATCTGTGTCGATATTGCCTTCTACCGCATCAGGTACATTATCGCCGTCGGAATCACTGTCCCGAAAGTTTGGTATTCCATCACTGTCAGCGTCACCAACCAGCTCACTGCTGTCCGGGATGGTGTCACCGTCTGAGTCGTTATCTATATAATCTGGAAGTCCGTCGCCATCAGTGTCTAGGGCAAGCTCAATGCTATCCGGTATTCCGTCATTATCTGAATCATCATCCAAAAAGTTTGGTGTGCCGTCGCCATCACTGTCTACGCCAAGTTCCTCACTATCAGGAATGCCATCGCGGTCTGAATCAAGGGCTGGCTCTGGCTCAGTTTCTGGCACAGGTATAAGCTCAAGTTCTGGTCCAGGCTCTGGTACTGGCACTGGCTCAGGAGTTGATGTTGATCCTGTACCCGTGCCTCTGTCCGAACCGGTTTCCACATCTGAGGCTGACTCATCAATATCACCAGCCACCCGGGCACCATCACAACCAACCAAAAAACAAATAAGTAATGCAGACAGATGTTTCAAATTAAAAGCTCGCAAAGCTAGGGATAACATGTGATTTTCGGATGCATTATAGAATACTTTCACTTACAATGTGGCCCCGAGGCACTCAATGAGTCGCTGCCGGTATCCAGGAAGTTCGGCAGGGCATCACCATTGACATCGGCATCACTGCTACCTTCGATAACATCAAGGATTCCGTCGTTGTTGTCGTCTTCATCAAGATAGTCCAAGATCGAGTCGTTATCAAAGTGCAGGAAACTACTGCATCGCTAGCATCTACGCTGTCTGGTACACATCCGGTATCGGTATCAACGCTCAAATAGTATCAGCTACACCGTTGTTATCCGCATCAAACAATATTTCAACCTGGTTATCATCGTTACCAATCTGACTGTTATAGTCGTTATCATTCAGAAACGCAGGTTCGGCGTCACCGTCACGATCGTAGTAAGAAAACGAACCTGGCTCGTATAGATTCCACTGGCCGTCGCCATCGCTGTCAGCGTGAGTGAAATCTGCTCTGATGAATTCCTTAAAAGCGGGCGCACGTTACAGGCCTTTTGTGTGGCCATGCGACACGATCCTCTAGCACTTAACACGCGACATTGTCGGATCATACAATGGAGACAAATGAACCAGACAGTCAATACGTTTACTTGCTACCTCAAGCTGATAGCTACCACCCATGATATAATCGTCATCAACACCTTCCGGGTTCCTGATGTAGCCGTAGCCAATAGCACACCCAACATGATGGCCATAGCCACCACTACTTAACCACCCTACGCGTTCACCATTGCGGTATATCGTTTCTCTGCCTAGCAGAACAACATCAGTTGATGCCACACTGAAGCCCGCCAGTTTCTTTTTCAGTTGCGCTTTTTTCTGTACGATTAGTGCATCTTTACCTTTGAATGGTATATCAGTTCTGGTGGATTTCTCGGCCCAGCCAAGCCCTGCTTCCAGCGGCGTGTGATCTGGGCCGATATCACTACCCCATGCTCGATAGCCCTTTTCAAGTCGGCAAGCCTCTATAACTCGATAGCCTGCGTTGATTAGCCCGAGTGGTGCACCGGCGTTCATCAACTCATCATAAACGGTTTGCGCGTACTCGACCGGTAAGTGAAGCTCCCAACCCAACTCACCCACATAAGTGATACGCAGAGCATTCACCAGACAACCCCCGATCCCTATCGTCTGCATGGTGGAAAACCCAAACGCACTATTCGATACATCATGGCGAGTCACCTGTTGCAATACTTCCCGTGCCCGCGGACCCATTAGTGATAACACGGAGGTTGCACTGGTTACATCAAGCAGCTGCGTATTGTGCTTTCTGTCAATGTTGCTATTTATCCAATTGAAATCGCGGGTAACAAAACCGGTACCCGTGACAATATAGAACTCGTTGTGGTTTAGCCTTGCGATTGTCACATCAGCTTGGATGCCACCATGATCATCAAGTAGCTGGGTATAGGTCAGTGAGCCCGGCGGTTTGTTTACATCGTTAGCGGCTAGCCAATTTAATGAGGCAAGCGCATCGGGCCCTTTTACTATAAATTTCCCAAAGGAAGTTTGATCAATCAGAACAGCCGCTTCGCGTACAGCGCAGTGCTCTCGTGCCACCGCAGCATGCCAATTGGGGTACTGGAAACTGTAGGTATCTTCTGGCACTTCACCTGCTGCCAAATCGGCAAACCAGTTAGGCCTTTCCCAGCCAAGCTTTTCTCCAAAACAGGCTCCTTGTTTTTTTAACGTGGCGTACAACGGCGACCGTCGACATGGTCGTGCGCTACTGTATTCTTCATGCGGCCAAGCCATGGTGTAATGCTTACTATACGCTTCAAGAGTTCGTGTGCGCACCCAATCAGTGTCACGATGTGGACCGCCAAAACGGCGAATATCTACGCTCCATAAATCAAAGGGAGGTGCGCCACGGTGCACCCATTCGGCCAATGCCATACCAGCGCCCCCACCCGCGGCGATGCCAAATGCATTAAACCCTGCCCCTATAAAGAAGTTATTAAGTTCAGGCGCCTCCCCCAATATAAAATTTCCATCAGGGGTAAAGCTTTCCGGCCCGTTGGTTAATTGCTTTATTCCAGCGTCTGCCAAACCAGGCACGCGCCCCAAGGCAAGGTTAAGC
>JALZUX010000657.1 GCA_023301405.1 Granulosicoccaceae bacterium
TGTGAATGATAAATTCTATTGCTCTCACGGCGGGCATCCAAATTCATGGCGATGGATAGCAATACGTTTTGTCTGCCATACAATTGCCCAATTTTATCTTCGCTGGACATTCCATTGAGCAGTGATATGAAAATGGTGTCTGAATGAACAAGGCTGGCAAGATCGGGCAGAGCTGAGGTCAGGTGATGGTACTTGGTGGCAACGATAACCAGATCAGCGGTGAAGCTGGTATTTTTATGTGCGGCGTCAATGGCCGGTATGTGATGATGTGTATCGTTGATATAGATCCCGTTGCGCAGGAGTCTTTGATAGCGCTCACCTTTTGCTACGAGCCTGGTCGGTATGCCGGCCTTGTGAAAAATATTCGCATAGACGGCACCTAATGCACCGGCTCCCAATATCGCTACGCTTTCAATCATATAAATGGCATTTCTATTGTAGAAAAGTTCGTGTTTTTTGTTGAGGTTTTTGGCAGACCGCCATTGCACTGCTTTCTGATGATTAGTTTGATACCACAATTCCATCAACCCAGACGGTTGAAATATCGGCGCGTGTTGCCGCGTAAATAGTTTTCTGAAATAAATCGGTCAGCGAGTCAAGTTCAGGGAAGAACAGCAAATTGGTGTTAGCGCTTGATGCATCTATGTGTATGGCATCAAATTGATAGCCTTCTTTAAATAACCCAATAGGTTCATCAAGTACAATACCGCCACCGGCGGTGGCCAAGTAAAAAGCTTCAATATAATTGATGCGGGCGTCCGCTGTGCCGCGTTGGTTGGCTGTGATATTCGCATCGACGCCGGACTCCAGCATTCGGGAGCCGCTAATGGCGTGCCGGCAGCTTTCAAACTGTGAAGCGCTGGGGCCACCGGAGATGTCTGTGCCAAGGCCGACGTGTACATTCAGATTCAGCGCATCACGCAACGGAAAAATGCTGCCTGCAAAATATTGGTTTGACAGCGGGCAATGGGCAATGCCACTGCCGCGCTTTTGAATGAGAGACATATCTGAGTGATTTATAAAATTAGCATGTGCCAGCACGGTGTTGCGGGTTAACAGACCAAACTGATCTAACGCCTCGGTGTCTCTTAGGCCCGTCCGGTCGATAACATACTGGTGCTGCCAGTCACTTTCAGAGCAGTGTGTCTGGATGGCGCAGTTGTGCTGTGTTGCTAATCCGCCGAGTCCGGATAACATCTCGTCGGTGCAACTGGGTATAAAGCGTGGTGTCAGTATGGGCTTTACGCGCTGCGATTCATTGCCTTTTAACTGCCTGATGGTTTGAATGCTGGCTTCAGAATCAAGTAGCCCTTGCTGTGTTGACGCATCACGGTAGTAGTCGGGGCACTGAGAGTGATCGTCCATCGCCACGCGTCCTACCCAGGCACGTTGGCCTTTCTGAACACATAGTTCTGCCAGTATGTCTGTGGCACGTGTATGGACGGTAGAGAAGTACACGGCGGTAGTGGTGCCGTTCGCTAGTAGAGTATCAACCATTGAAGTGTACATGGCGGTGGCAAATGCCGGGTCTTGATACTTTGATTCAAGCGGGAAGGTACAGTCCATTAACCAGTTTTGCAGTGGCAGGTGCAGCGCTTTGCCAAGCTGCGGCCACTGTGGTGCATGTATATGGGTATCTATTAGGCCTGGCAGATAAAATGCATTTTCAGCGATTGATATGAAATTTTTATGTTGCCGGGCGTTCAATAGAGAATCTTTGTAGTCTGGGTGACCCGGACTAAGCACGCTTACAATGGTGCCGGTGGTATCAACGCTGATCAGTGTGTCGGTCATTATGTCCAGCTGATCAAGGGCTGGGGTATGCATGAAGGTGCCAAAGAAATACTTATCAACCGGATCTTTCATGGCGCCTATTTTCATTGGTTAGGTGGATTGGCGTATGTGCCTGATTTACGGTGTGGCGACCGGAGTACTGAATTGCACTCCGGTTTGCTTTGCTCTTTCGATTAACTTATTACTTTGGCAGCTTGGTTTCTACGCCCTTGACCAGCCAGTTAATGCTTAGCAGGTCACCATCGGAAATAGTGTCACCTGCAGCGATGATTTCTTCGCCTTCCTGATTAACAATGGGCCCTGTGAACGGATGAAAGTTTCCGGTGGCGATTTCGGCAATGGTTGCTTCAAGCTCTGTCATTTGCTCTGCGGTTATATCGTCGTTCCATGATTCCATACTGACGGCGCTGTCTGCCATGCCACCCCAGAATGCAGTGCCTTTGAATGTGCCGTCGAGTACGGCTTGTGTTTGCTCAATGAAGTGATCTGCCCAGCTGATTTGCATAGAAACCAGTAGTTTGTTTGGTGCGTACTTCTTCATGTCAGAACTGGTGTTGACCACGTATACGCCTTCTTCTTCAGCAACAGTAACCACTGAGGGGGTGTCTTGGTAGATAGAGAATATTACGTCTGATTGCTGTGCAATTAGTGAGCGTGCAGATTCTTGTGCCTTGCTTGGGTCAAACCATGAGTTCAGCCAAACCACTTTCATGGTGGCATCGGCGTTAGTGCGTTGTGCGCCCATGGTAAATGCGTTGATAATACCTACTACTTCAGGGATCGGGTAGGCGGCTACCATTCCAACGGTATTGGTTTTGGTAACATAACCTGCTGCCATGCCTGCCAGGTAGGCGCTTTCGTAGTTGCGGGTTTGGAAGTTACCCATGTTGTCAGCAAGCTTGTAACCACTGGCATGAATGATTTTAATATCAGGGTATTGTTTGGCAAGCTTAAGGCCGTCGTTCATGTAGCCAAAAGAGCCAAGCATGATCATCTTTGCGCCTTGTGCAGCAAATTGATTCATGATGCGGGCAGCGTCTGGACCTTCAGGAATATTTTCAACCACAATTGATTCAACCTTATCGCCAAAGGCTGCTTCGATTGCTTGTCGGCCACGGTCTAGTTCGTGAGCCCAACCTACGTCACCGGCTGGTGATGGATAGATGTAGGCGATTTTTAGCGGGTCTGCTGCAAAAACCTGTGATTGTGGTAACAGCACAACGACTGCTAAAGCGCCGATTAGCGCCTTTACTTTATTAGATAGAAATTTCACTGAAAGTCTCCGGTTGGTTTTGTTTATTCACTTTTTAAATACGGCACACCCAGTGAAGCAGGGTGGTTAAGCTTTATGATACGCGCATCACGGGAGATGATGGCAAGAATGATAATGGTGATGATGTACGGCATGGCAGACATCAGCTGCGATGGAATTGCAAACCCTTGTCCCTGCACGAATAACTCAAGAAGTGAGACTGCGCCAAATAGATAAGCCCCCAATGCAATGCGAGGCGCCTTCCAGGTGCCAAATACGACCAATGCAACGACTATCCAGCCGCGTCCGGCGACTAAGCCTTCGGCCCAAAGTGGTGTATAAGAAAGCGTTAAGTGTGCACCGCCAATGCCTGCCATCGCACCGCCAAACGCAATGGCGCAAAAGCGAACTAATATCACTGGGTACCCGATAGAGTGTGCTGCTTTTGGGGATTCACCTACCGCACGAATGATTAAGCCCAGCTTAGTGCGTGTGAGTACCCATGTGATCAGCAGCATAGTGAGAATACCGATGTACACCATTGGGTCTTGGCCGAAAAAGGCTTTGCCAATAACGGGCAGGTCACTAAGCGGGCCTAGATCAATTTTGGCGATTGGCTTAATGGTGGTGCCTTCATGCTGCTTGCCGATCATTACTGATACGCCCAAGCCCAAAATACCCACTGCCAACCCGGCGGCGACCTGATTTGCCAGAAAGCCCAGTGTAAGAGCCGCAAATACTATTGATAACAGCATTGCTGCCACAGCTGCTGCTGCGAAGCCTGCGACTGGTGATCCTGTGACTGTTGCTACCACAAAGCCGGTCGCTGCCCCCGTTGCCATCATGCCTTCAATGCTAAGGTTTAGTACGCCTGATTTTTCAACGATCAGCTCACCCATTGCCGCGAAGATCAACGGCGTAGCGGCAGCCAATGTACCTGCCAATAGAAAGGTCAGTGAATCAACCATGTGTTGATTCCTCGGTAGTGGTGGCTGCTATCGGCGTTTGACCATTGCGCTGGATTCGATAATTTACAAACAAATAGCAGGCAAGATAAAACACCAGCAGCATGCCTTGAAAGATAGTGGTTGATGCGTTTGGTATACCAACCGACACCAGTGACATATCGCCGCCTACGTAAATCAACGCCATAAAAAACGCGGCGAATAAAATCCCGATAGGATGCAAACCGCCTAGGAAAGCGACAATGATAGCGGCGAAACCGTAGCCCGGTGAGATGTTGCGTTGCAATAATCCAAGTGGCCCGGCAACTTCACCTACACCTGCCATACCGGCTGCAGCGCCGCCAATCAAAAGCCCAAGCCATACCGCTCTGTTTTCAGAGAAACCGGCATAACGTGCCGCTTGTGGTGCAAGGCCACTGACTAGTAGCTTGTAGCCAGGCACGCTGCGTTGGACAAACGCCCAGGCAAGTACAGTCACTATCAGGGCAAGATAAAGTGAGGTGTTGACGCGCGTGCCGCTAAGCAGCGGATCAAACAACGCAGCGTCACCGAACATAGCTGACTGCGGGAAGCTCATACCCATTGGGTCACGCAAAGGTCCAGTCACCAGATAATACAACAGCTGTAACGCAATACTGGATAGCATAAACGTGACAAGAATTTCGTTGGCGTTGAAGCTGGTGCGAAGCCACGCGGCAACTGCTGCCCACGCGGCCCCGGCCAGTGTACCGGCAACGACCATACAAGGCAGTAGCCACGGAGAGTCTGTGGATTCGAATTGCAGCGCAATTGCCCCTGATACTATAGCTCCAAGCAACAGTTGCCCTTCAGCCCCTATATTCCAAACTTGAGCACGAAAGCCGATCGCAAGCCCCTGTGCGATCAA
>JALZUX010000658.1 GCA_023301405.1 Granulosicoccaceae bacterium
GCAGGCGCTGACCTGGCGTATATGGGAACGCGGTTTATTGCCACACAGGAAAGCAAGGCTGACCCCGAATACAAGCAAATGCTAATAAACGCCACAGCGGAAGATATTATCTACACGCCAAAAGTATCAGGGATACCTGCTAATTTTCTGGCCGAAAGCCTGATCAATAACGGCATAGACATCAAAGCGGCCACTGACCCTGACATTGATTTGGGCAAAGAGCTAGACGAAGCAAAAGCATGGAAAACCATCTGGTCTGCCGGACACGGCACCGGCAATATCCATGACAACCCAACCGTGGCACAATTGTGTGAGCGGCTGCAACGCGAATATTCCGACAGCCTGAACAAGTTAAATCAATAACGCGCTTCGTTCATCATCTAAAAACAGCTTTTTAACCTCACTACCGGAGCCCCGCCAATGACCGCTGTCACCAGTAGAATGAATGGCGCTATTTGCACTCTTAGCTTTAACCGACCTGACAAACTCAACGCCCTGAACCGTGATATGTACGCATTACTCACTGAAGGGTTCACTAAGGCCAATGCCGATGACAACTGCCGCGTCATAGTAGTCAAAGGCACGCCGGGTATCTTTACCGCCGGTAATGATTTGGCGGATTTTTCAGCCGCACTTGAACAAGGCGGTGGCCGCTTTGATTCGCCGTTTCTACTAATGGAGGCCATACTCAAGACCGAAAAAACAATTGTCGCCTGCGTTGATGGCGCTGCTATTGGCATTGGCACTACTATGTTGTTTCACTTTGATCTGATCTACGCCAGCCCCGGCGCCAGCTTTCACGCACCATTCGCAGACCTTGGTGTGTGCCCTGAGTTTGCATCATCAGAAACCTTCCCTGCTCTGCTAGGCCACCACCGCGCCGCACAAATGCTGCTGCTGGGTGAGCCGTTAACAGCTGTAGACGCTGAACGATTCGGACTGGTCAACAAGCTGGTTGATTCTGAATCACTCAATAAAACAGTTGATGCCGTGGCTGAAAAACTTGCTGCCAAACCCATTGATGCGCTGCGCACATCACGCCAATTACTCAATGCCCGCAAGCAGCATTACCTTGAAGTTATCGAGCGTGAAGGCGAACAGTTTGGGCGCTTAATGCAAACACCTGAATTCAAAGCAAACCTGGAAAAATTCTTAAGCAAAAGCTCATCTTAAGATATCGTCTTTTTAAAAAGCGGGGGAAAAGCAGGTGCAAAACAATGAACTACTCAGCCATTGGCAAAACCTGGTCGGCACAGACCTGGGCACAACCGACTGGCTAACCATTGATCAACAACGAATCGACAACTTTGCAGACACCACGCTTGATCATCAAGTGATTCACATAGACCCGCAAGCACCAGCCACAAAGAAACTGGGCGGTACTATTGCACACGGTTTTTTGAGCTTGTCTTTACTTTCCCATTTAAGTAGCACACTAACTAAAACACATATAGGCGACCGCGCCGTATTAAACTACGGATTAAATCGGGTTCGATTTCTGAACCCCGTTCCCAGCGGATCAGACATACGCCTACACATGAAGGTAAAATCCGTGGAAGGAAAAACACACGGTGTACTAGTGACCTTCTCGTCAGAGGTTGAAATAAGCGACCAGCACAAACCTGCCTTCGTCGCTGAACAACTTGCGCTACTGCTGTACTAGCGAATCAAAATAATACATATCTACTTTACGGACAAAACACATGCACTTTGAACACTCTGAGAAAACACAGGGGCTTATCAGCAAAGTCGATCAATTCATGCAGGAAAACCTTTACCCCGTTGAAGCAGAAATACAGGCTTCTATTGATACTGCCGAAGACAGATGGTCTATTCCACCACTACTGGAAGAACTAAAAGCCAAAGCCAAGGCGCAAGGCTTATGGAATTTTTTTCTACCAGACTCAAACGACTACGGCTATGGGCTCAACAATCTTGAATACGCACCACTGTGTGAATTAATGGGGCGTTCAAGGTTCGCCGGTGAAATATTTAACTGCAGCGCACCAGACACCGGCAACATGGAAGTGTTTGCCCGCTACGGCACCGAAGAACATAAAAAAACCTGGCTTAAGCCATTGCTTGAGGGCGAAATTCGATCAGCGTTTGCAATGACCGAACCCGCTGTTGCGTCAAGTGATGCTACCAACATTCAAACCAGCATTGTTCGTGATGGCAACGAATACGTGGTTAACGGACACAAGTGGTATATCTCAGGCGCTTGCGATCCCCGCTGCAAAATCATGATTGTGATGGGCAAAAGCGACCCTGACAACCCGGATCGCCATAAGCAACAATCAATGATTCTGGTCCCAATGGATACACCTGGCGTCAAAATTGTACGAGCCATGCAAGTGTTTGGTAACGACGACGCCCCTGAGGGCCATGCAGAAGTAGTCTTTGATAACGTTAGAGTACCACCGGAAAATTTATTACTGGGTGAAGGTCGTGGCTTCGAAATCGCACAAGGGCGTTTAGGCCCGGGCCGCATCCATCATTGCATGCGCCTGATTGGTCGCGCCCAACGGGTACTTGAAATCATGTGCCAGCGCGCCGACTCAAGGGTAGCATTTGGTCGCAAGCTTAGTGAGCAAGGCAAAATACGCGAAGAGATCGCCCTGTCAGCCTGCGAGATTGAACAAGCCCGACTACTGACTTTTATGGCCGCTGATCAAATGGACAAGCACGGCAACAAGTCAGCTAAAGAGCTCATCGCGATGATTAAAATTGTCGCGCCTAACATGGCCTGTAAAGTGACTGACCGGGCCATTCAAATGCATGGCGCTGCCGGAGTCAGTCAAGATACCATTCTTGCAGACAGCTACCTGTACGCTCGCATTGTTCGAATTGTTGACGGCCCTGACCAAGTTCATATAAACCAGCTAGGTCGAAACCTGATTAAGCGACACACCAGCTCATGACCGATGGCATCAACAGCATTGATGAATCTGCCCTGGCAACCTACCTGCAGAATCACATTGAAGGATTCAAGGGGCCGCTGACTGCCAAGAAATTTAGCGGTGGTCAGTCCAACCCCACCTTTAAAGTAAGTGCACAGTCAGGCACCTACGTACTTCGCAAACAACCGCCGGGCGTTTTGCTTAAGTCAGCGCATGCTGTTGATCGTGAGTACCGGGTGATGAGTGCACTAAAGACCACCAAAGTGCCAGTGCCGCAGATGCACCATCTTTGTGAAGACACTGAAGTGCTGGGCGCCAAGTTTTTTATTATGGAGTTCAAAGACGGCAGAACATTCTGGGACAGCGCCGTGCCTGATGTATCAAAACAGGATCGTATCGAAATCTATGACCAGGTCAATCAGGTACTGGCCGACCTGCACGGCATAGATGTCACTGGCGTAGGGTTGGCTGAATACGGACGCCCCGGAAACTATTACGCCAGACAACTAAAGCGTTGGACGGAACAATACCGACTCTCTCAATTTGAAACTATCAACGACATGGACTGGATGATCAACTGGCTACACGAACATCTACCCGAAGACGATGGCAGAGTATCACTGGTCCATGGTGACTTCAGGCTGGACAACCTGATGTTTGAAAAACAACAACCGACAATTGCCGCCGTACTGGACTGGGAATTATCAACCCTGGGTCATCCGTTTGCAGATCTGGCCAATCACTGCATGCAGCAACGCCTGCCAGTAGAGGTGGGTGATATGTCTGGACTGGCCGGCGCTGACCTTAAGGCACTGGGTATTCCAACAGAGCAAGGGTTTGTCGCACGCTACTGCGAACGTTGTAACATAAACAAAATTGATCACTGGGAATTTTATTTGTCATTCAGTGTTTACCGACTGGCTGCAATACTACAGGGTGTTGCCAAGCGCGGCCGTGAAGGCAACGCTTCAAGTGAACGCGCACTCAAAGTTCATGAGTTTGTCGCACCACTGGCCAGGTTAGCCAAGCAAATCACAATAGACGGAGCGCCACTCTAATGCAAGCTATCGTATGCCATGAGTATGGCGATATCAAAGAACTTAAATTTGAAGAAGTCGACACTCCGCAACCCGACGAAACACAACTGCTACTGAAAGTTCT
>JALZUX010000659.1 GCA_023301405.1 Granulosicoccaceae bacterium
CCCCCGGATAACTTGTTTACACGCTGAGTCGCGTAGCCTGACAAACCCACTGAATCCAATGCGTGTTGTGCCTTATCGACATCTTCGCCGCTCGCAGGTATTGACGGGTTAATGCCGACCACTACGTTATCTAGTGTTGTGCGATGCTCGAACAGGTTATTGTTCTGGAAGAGAGTAGTGACAGGTCTTTGTGCTGGCGGTAGATGGGCTATGTTTTGTTGATTCCAAGTCAAGCCACCAGAGGCAGGTTGTTGGAAGCCTGCTATTAAGTCGAGCAAGGTTGATTTGCCACTACCAGAACGTCCGCTGATGGCTGTAATGGTTGATTTTTCAGCGCTAAGAGAAAAGTCATATAAGAGCGAATGCTTGTCGTGGCGGAAGGTCAGGTGATCAATTATCAGCATGTTTCCGTCCCAGTACTTTTGGTATTAACAAGAAAACAATCAGCGTAAGACTAAGCATGATTAGTGCGACGCCGGCGGCATCTTGTGTTCGGTAGGATCCCATCTTTTGATATAGCAGCCACGGCAGGGTTATGAAGTCATTGCTGCCGAATAGGGCGATCACACCTAGATCTCCCAGTGACATGCAAAACGCCAGGCAGGCTATGTAGGTTAATTCACGGTGTAAAAGTGCTGATTCAATAATTTTCCATCGCGACCAGCCAGTAACGCCCAGTGATGATGCCAGCTTGTCATAGCGGTTTGCAGCTTTTACCATTGCTGGTGCCAGAGTAGCTAATGCAAATGGTAAAACCATCAGCGTATTGGCGGTAAGCAGTGCAACCACCGCCCATAGATTGTTGGCACCTCCTAGTTGTCGGGCAATGAGAAAAAATCCGATGCCCAGAACCAGTGAGGGTACGGCCAGATATAAGGTTGATGAAAAAGACAATAAGCGCAGTGTAACTTGGGATAGCTGGTGACCGCCAAGCCGTTGCGGGGTGGCTAGAGTAGTAAACGCAATCGCCATAAAAACACTGATAATCAACACAATAGTCATCGAAGCCAGTGCAATGCATAGGCTTGTAACAAGTGCGATTCGAAAGTTTCTTTCCGCAAGCAGGCGGGTAAAGTCGGCGCTTATTCCGTCGATAACGACAGCCACAAGTGGCAAAGTGAAAGCAAGGCCGAAAATCAGTATGAGTAACGTTTGCAGCAGCATTGTCGATTTACGGTCTTGTCTTAGTTTGTCGTTGTTTTCATCGCTTGAAATTAGTGCGGTGCTGTTGCGGAAGTTCGCGTTGAGCGCGACCAGTATGCCGCAGATAGTCAGCTGTGCCAGCGCCAAACCCAGTGCTCGACCCAGATCAAAGTCGAGCTTTATAGCCTCGTAAATTGATACCTCAAGCGTATTGTACTTTGGGGTTCCACCCAAGGTTAATACAATCGCAAAAGAGGTAAAGCACAATAGAAAAATGGTGGTTGCAAGCGTTGGGATTACCGCCGATATAGCCGGAAACTCCACCAGCTTGAAGCGTTGCCAATGATTAAGGCCAAGGCTTTGTGCCAGTTTGAATTGTTCGTCAGGAATAGATTCGAAGCGATGCAATAGATTACGCGCTGCAAACGATACGTTAAAATAGCAGTGTGCAATCAGAATTCCGCTTAGCCCATAGATAAAAGGGTTAAGAGGTTTACCTTGAATTAATCGCAAAATATCACTCAGCCAGCCAGAGCGCCCAAGAACAGTCACCAAGCCAAGGACAACGACCAGTGTCGGCAATACAAGGGCTGAAGACAGTAGCGCGATGTAAAGCTTCCTGCCATGGAAGTTGGGTTGGTGGCTTAGAGCCCAAGCCAGTAGTGCACCTATTAAGACCGATAGCGCAGTGGATAAGCCGGCTTGTAAGGTGGTCCATCCAAGAGTTCGTAGAAAGCGTGGCCCGACACTGAGTTCCCCCATATTTGGAAGAATGGCCAGTTGAGCTATCAGAGAGCATGCAAAGGTAAGCAGCGTGCCGGCGATTAATAGTCCTGGTAAAAGGGTAGTGGCATGTGTTTTTAGTTTTGCCATTTTTATCTGTTAATTCAATGTAGATATCACCCGCCGGTGGAGTCATTTTTTAAGCAGGTCTTTTTTAAAGAGACTGATCGTTAAAGGCTGCATTTTTATCCATCAGTCGGCAGGTGCCTGTGGCATTTTGAGATTCATTTTTTGTTGTGGTCGTGCCAGCAGTCCATGCATCCGTGCGTCTTATTTTTCAGCTATGAGTGCTTGTAGCGCCGTCCCTGGCGCTACGCATCCGGCAGCTATCTATCACTTTTCCTGATGCCTTAATCTGGCCATCCTCAAAAGCGATCAGCTCCGAAAGCAGGTTATTGTGCCAACGTCTCTACCCATTGATCAATCCATGCTTTGCGATTTTTCTCTACTTCAATGCCATCTATTAGTAATGTAGTTTCCGGTAGGTGCAGTGTGTTGAAACCTTCAGGAAGACCTGCTTCAGTTGTTGTGGCAGGGTAGACCCAATTAGTGGTAGGGATAATGTCTTGCACCGTGTCACTTAACATAAATTGCATAAAGTCTTTGGCTAGGTCTTTATTTTTTGATGACTCCAGTATGGCAGCAACTTCAATTTGTAAGTAATGACCTTCTTTAAATTGTGCTGATGCAAAGCGTGAGTCTTCTTCTGCAATAAGGTGGTAGGCCGGTGATGTGGTGTAGCTCAGAACCATGTCGGCTTCGTCTTTTAAAAACAAGCCATAAGCGTCTGACCAGCCTTTAGTGACAGTGACTATTTTCGGTGCAAGCCCACGCCATATTTCCTGAGCCCGATCTCCGTATGCTTGTTGTATCCATAACAGTAAACCCAGGCCAGGGGTGCTGGAGCGCGGATCCTGAATAACAATTTTGAATTCTTCAGGGGTATTGATCAGTGCTTCGAATGAGTTAGGTGCATCCGTTACTTTCTCTTTGTTATAAACAAAAGCAAAATAGCTGTAATCAAAGGGTAAAAAGGTTGTGTCAGACCAACCGCCAGTAGGTAGGGCAAGGTTAGAAGTGTCTGCACCATGTTCTACAAAAAGATTCGTTTCGCGTGCTGCTTCGGCAATGTTGGTATCAAGCCCTAGAAGGATATCGGCTTTAGTCTGTGCGCCTTCAAGCTGTATTTTACGCAGTGCACCAATTGAAGAGTCTGCAGCGATAAATTGCACGTCGCAGTCGCATTGCTCTTCAAACGCTTTTTCGATGCCGGGGGCAGGGCCCCAGTCAGCGGCAAAAGCATCGTAGGTGAAGATAGTTAAAACGGGCTTGTCTTGGGCGTAAGAACTTGAGGTTGCAACAAGGGCTGCTGCTAATGCGTAGCGAAGAATTTGAGGTACCATGTGGTATGCGTCCTGTGTGGTAACAAGTCAGGTTGCAGCGCAATGGTGAAAAGCCAGCAATAAAGCTAGTTTATCTCACTTCCTACGCCAGCATTACCTGGTTCAGGTTCAATGGGTGTTTCTCAGCGACAACATGTGTCGCACCCCAGCGAGTTACAATGAACTATACGTGAAATAAACTGGAAAGCCCAATCACAATGTGTGAAATCGTTAACAAGCTCGTTTTTGACAAACCCGTTGTTTTGATGGGCGGCGGAGAGGTCAGCAAACCCTTGTTGCAGTCCGCTGAACTGGTTGGGTGGCCGGTGATCGCCGCTGATGGGGGCGCCAATGCACTGTTTGAATTCGGCATGGTGCCGGAGGCAATAGTCGGTGATCTGGACTCGCTTGAAAAGATAGACTATTGGCAGCAACAAACGCAGGTAGTGCCTATTGCCGAGCAAAATACGACAGACTTTGAAAAGTGCCTGTATACCGTGAAGGCGCCACTAATCGTCGCTGTGGGTTTCACGGGTAAGCGTTTTGATCACACCTTGGTGACCTTGCACCTGATGCAGAAATATGTTGATAGAGTGAAGTTATTGTTAGTCACTGATGAGGATGTCTGTTTCGCCTGGTGCGGTGATTTACAATTAAGTCTGCCGGTAGGTAGTCGTTTTTCACTGTACCCATTGAGTAAGACTACATTTATAAAATCGTCAGGGCTTGAATACCC
>JALZUX010000660.1 GCA_023301405.1 Granulosicoccaceae bacterium
CCTTTTACTTCAAGTATATTCATGGCTGTTGTCCACCCGCGGTTTTAACGTTAGGGCTCTTACCGCGCTTAAACAAGTTACTGATCCTCGCAAGACCACCAACCAGGCCTCCGGGTAGGAAAATCACGATCAACATAAACATCACGCCAAGTGTCAGATGCCACCCCTTACCTACAAACGGATGGACAACGGTGACAAAGATGTTTTCAAGGCCATCAGGCATTGCCGCGAAAACGCCGTGCAACACTTGATCGTTGATCTTTGAGAAAATCGCTTCAAAATACTTGATGAAAGCTGCGCCCAGTACTGGACCTAGCATGGTGCCGGCTCCACCCAGTATAGTCATGAGAACAACTTCTCCAGATGCCGTCCACTGCATGCGCTCGGCACCCGCCAGCGGATCCATACAAGCCCACAAGCCCCCGGCAAGTCCGGCAAACATTCCACTGATTACAAACGCCGCCAGCGCATAGGGTCGAGTTGATACACCGGTGTAGTTCAGTCGATTTTGATTGGTCTTGATGGCGCGCAACATCATGCCGAACGGCGAGCGATTAATTCTCATCGCTATGTAGAACGCAAGGATAAGGAAGATGGCGCAAAAATAATAACCAACATTAAATTGAGCTTCAAACCCCATAAATTCCGGGCGCCAGAAAACCTCGCTCATTTTCAATCCAAACAGGTTTGTCGTTAACGGACTATCAGCAGCCTGCAGCCATTGGGGATCATCGTTATAGATCTGCAAGCCGGTTTCACCATTAGTAATGGGGGTAGCGACCGAGTAGGCAATATTGAACATCATCTGGGCAAAAGCCAAAGTCAAGATAGAAAAATAAATTCCTGACCTGCGTAAAGAGATGTACCCGATCACCACAGAGAACACACCAGCCACAACAACTGACAACACTAACGCAGGCAATACGTTGTAACTCAAAAGCTTAAACATCCACACGGCAGCATACGACCCGACGCCTAAGAATGCAGCGTGGCCAAATGACAAATAACCAGTCAGTCCAAAAAGAATATTAAATCCAATAGCAAAGATGCCGAACACGGCAAATTTTTGCAGTAAATCGGGATAGCTACCGCCAATCGGGGCCATCAATATAGGTGCAGCGATCACCAGCAATATAAAGAATATAAATAACGCAGAGTCGTTGTATTTAGAGGTGTTGTTCATTTCTATTCCTCCATCACGCCTTTGCGTCCCATCAATCCGCGTGGACGGACAAGGAGCACAATGACAGCGACAAGATAGATAATAATCTGGTCAATTGAAGGAATGAAGATCGATTCAAAAAACTGTTTGACTTCATTCATCGAGGCAAAGCTTTCGAGAATACCGAGTAGGAAGCCGGCCAGTACGGCACCGGGCAAAGAACCCATACCACCTACTACCACCACCACAAACGACAACACTAGAAAATCCATTCCCATATGGTAGTTGGGTGCATTTATCGGGGTGTACATAACGCCAGCCAAACCAGCAACACAAGCTGCAAGGCCGAACATAATCGTAAACTTGCGGTTGATGTCTATACCCAATAATCCTACTGTTTCGCGATCGGCCATACCAGCGCGAACCACCATGCCAAACGTTGTGAAACGTAGAAACGAAAACACGCCAAATATCACTAGACAAGCAAACCCGAAATACACTAATCGCCAGTAAGGGTAGGTAATTGCGTTTTGAGCAAACCCCATCATTACACCGATATCCAGAGTGCCGATAAAGTTCTCCGGAGCCGGAGTTTGAATAGGGTTAGCACCATAAAATGCTTTAACGATTTCCTGAATAACAATCGCTAGTCCAAACGTAACAAGTATCTGATCAGCATGCGGGCGCTTATAGAAATGGCGTATCAAGCCGCGTTCCATCACAACACCAACTAACAACATGATTGGAATTGAAAATAGAATCGCCAATGGCACAGACCAATCCATAATCAACAACCCAACGTCACCGAACCACTGTTGAAGAAAAGGTGTTTTCACCTCTAAAGGGTTGCCGAGAAAATCAGTTTTTTCCGGATCAATAGTGATTGCTGAAATCGAGAAAATCTTGTTCAGCGTCACGGCACAAAATGCCCCGACCATAAATAGAGCCCCGTGTGCAAAATTAACCACACCGAGCGTACCGAATATCAGAGTGAGACCAAGCGCGATCAGAGCATAAGCACTGCCCTTATCAAGCCCGTTCAGAATCTGGAGAAGAATGGCGTCCATCGACTCCTATCCACAGTTGAGTTGAATTAAAAAAGGCCAGCCCGGTCGGGCCGGCCCACGGTATTACAACTAGCGCTTATGCGCCGGTATTACATTCGCCAAGGTCACCACCAGCAAACATCGGGTGATCAGCAGCGTATTCCACTTGAGCTCGTGGAGTTACTTCAACTACTTCTAGAAGATCGAAGTCAGTTGACGGGTTTTCTTTACCCTTCACAACCAGCACGTCTTTGAAGCACTGATGATCATCGGCTCGGTAGTGTGTTGGTCCGTTACCCATACCATCAAAGTCAAAGCCTTCAAGCGCAGCAGAAACGCCACAAGGATCAAAAGTACCAGCTCGTTGACAAGCATCTGCATACAGGAGAGTTTGCACATAGCAAGTGTGTGCAGCCTGACTTGGTGGGAAGCCATACTTAGTACCAAAGGATTTGACGAAAGCTTTTGAGCCTTCATCTTCCAATGACCAGTGCCAGTTAGTGGAGCCGAAGATACCTTTAACGTTCTTGCCTGCACCCTGTGCCATTAGGCGTGAGTACAAAGGAACAACGATTTCAAAGTTCTTACCATTCACAACTTTGTCACGTAAACCAAACTGAACTGCGTTAGTCAGTGAGTTAACCATGTTGTTGCCGTAATGATTCAGTAC
>JALZUX010000661.1 GCA_023301405.1 Granulosicoccaceae bacterium
TAGTACTCAGGTAACATTTGACCTAACTCGCAAACCATCCCTTTGGCTGGTCCAGACTTAGCAGCGTCTTTCAGCAAGCGATCTGGCAATGTGTCGTCAGCGCCAGACATGCCTGCTTTCAAGTTGAAGTCACGCTCAAGTTGCCAAATACGTTCACCCACTTCTACCAGGCGCTCTGGTGACCAGTCGCCATCACACGCTGCATCGATTTGTGGAGAGATATCGTCAAGCGTCCAGGCAAATGTCGTGAACACACATAGCCCGGCAGAATCAACAGCAGCAGTCGCATCTTGAAATGCCTTCACCAACCCGGCCTTTCCTTCAGTTTGAAGAGGATCAGTTTTCTCAGGAACTCCAAGGATCTCAGAGGATACCGTGTAGCCACGCAGATGACAGGCACCGCGGTTAGACGTAGCGTAAGTAAGCCCCATACCCTGAATTCCACGTGGATCGTAGGCTGGAAACTCTTGCCCTTTAACCGTCATGGATAATTCTGGACGACCATACTTTTCACACAATCGACGTGAGCCCAGATTCAGGTCAGCCCCAAAACCTTCTCCAGTCGCTGATTGTTCAACTGCCCAACAAAGCGCTTGTGCATTGCCGAAGCGTAGCTCTACGCCACCAGTATGCTGAGTCGTGATAACGCCTTCTTCAAACATCTCCATGGCAGCGGCTACCGTGGCACCTAATGTGATTGGATCCATGCCGTCTTCGTTACAAATAAAGTTAACGTAAGTCAGTGCATCAAGGTCGTCGATACCAGTATCGGAACCAAGCGCCCATGCTGCTTCATATTCCAAGCCACCAGAATTGCCCCAGTACTGAGGTTTATCTTTTACTGAAAAATGCTCCCGATCGATAGTAGAGATGCGTCCGCATGAAATAGTGCAAGCGAAACAACCACCATTGCGTGTTAAATTCGGCTTGCCATCACTTGCACGTGGTTCAAGCATAGCCTCACCGGAGATCTTCGACGCACCTTCAAACTGGGTCTCACGCATGTTGCGGGTCGGCATCGCGCCCACTTCGTTGATCACGTTCATCAGTACCTGCGTGCCCAGTGCTGGCAGCCCTTCACCAGTCACTGCATTTTCAGCCAACACTTTTTTACCAGCAACCACCGCTTCCATAAAGCGAGCCGGATCTTGAATATTACCAACACCTAAAGAACCCCGGACAGTCACTGCCTTCAGATTTTTAGATGCCATAACGGTACCAACACCAGACCGACCGGCTGCGCGATGCAAATCGTTAATCACTGCCGAAAACAGGCAGCCTGCTTCAGCTGATCGTCCTACCACTGCGATACGCATTTGAGGGTCTTGATGTTTTGCGTGTAGCAGTTCGTCGGTTTCCCAGCATGATTTGCCCCACAGGTCTGCCGCCGATATTAAAGTGGCTTTGTCGTTTTCGATGCTTAGGTAAACCGGCTCTGGAGATTTTCCTTCGAAAATAATCATGTCCCAGCCAGCGTTCTTTAATTCGGCACCAAAAAAGCCACCAGAATTCGAACAGGCAACCCCACCGGTTAGAGGGCTTTTGGTAATTACCGAATAACGCCCACCAGTAGAAGCCATGGTGCCGGTCAAGGGACCGGTCGCCATAATCATTTTATTTTCCACACCCAGCGCATCGCACTTAGGGTCAATTTCTTCCACTAAGTATCTTGTTGCCAAACCTCGCTGGCCAAGATACTGATTTGCCCAATCCATATTGAGCGGCTCTGGAATGCATGTGCCTTCAGTCAGATTGACACGCAGTACTTGTCTAGTCCACCCCATGATTATCCTCCAGTGCTTGTAGCGTTATCGGTTTTACCAGCCCACTGTCTCATTTTATCGAGTCCAGTAGCATTGGCGTCTATGTAGGTGATTGCATTCGTAGGACATGCACTCACACACTGTGGATCGCCGCCGCAAAGATCGCATTTCACCACTTTGCCAGAATCAGCGTTGTAGTTTACGGTGCCGAATGGGCAGGCTATTGTGCAAACCTTGCAACCGACACATAGGTCTGAAACAACGTCTTTCGATCCAGTTACAGGATTGAGTACAATCGCATCAACAGGACAAGCTTGCATACACCATGCTTCATCGCACTGAGTGCAGGTGTAAGGTACAAATCTGCCTTCTTCATGAAAACTAAAGACTTTAATTCTGGATTTTGCGGTATTAAAAACGCCTTCATTCTCAAGCGAACACGCCATTTCACATTGCAAACAACCCGTACACTTGCCAGGATCGATGTTAAGCGACTTCTGCATTTGTGCTCCTCCGTTCATTATAGATTCTTATAAGAAGTTCAAGGAACCATTGCGGATCCTTTCCTCTGCCCACATTAAATACCACAAATCCCCACACGTCTAGGGGTTATACACATCAAAGCTGTAGATTAACTATTAATAACGCCAAACACTATCGTTCGACCACAATAACGCTCAAAGAAGACAAGCTCACTTTGACACTTCAAACATTATTAATAGAGAGTGTTCGTCGGCAACGACCTACTCACAGAGAAATCAGATTTCGTCTTGCCCACACACAGCATGATAGAGGGGAGAATCGCCACGGGTTGGCGATTTCAAAGATAGAGAAACACCATAAAGAACAGCAAATTGGATATTTGGAATGCCGGGCCTTGCCGGGAGGAGAACAGCTTGATCAGGTTCCAAAACCTTTAATATCGTGGTTCTGATTATAGTCAGAATACGCCGGCGTAACCTGACGACCTTGCAACCGTGACCACCGATCATTGGACGTTTTCTTACCAAACTGGTGAACGTACTCAGCCTGCTCAGCTGTTTGGATGGCCCTTGGACGAACTCTGCGCACTTCAATAATGGCACGTTCCGGCGGAAATCCCATATCGACCAGAAGACGGGCTGCCATCATGCCGGTTCTTCCCAAACCCGCCAAACAATGCAAGACGACTCTTTCACCCGCGGCTAAAGACGCACAAATTTGCTGCCCTTCAAGCCTCCAGCTTTCTTCAAACTCCGGCCGCGGAACATTCATGTCTACAATCGGAAGATGTCGCCACCCAAAACCAGCACCGACGATATGATGCCCAAGATCACCAAGGCCCAGCCTATTGAGTTCTTCCTCTTCATTTAGGGTGACAATACTGGTTGCTCCCCATTCTTGAAGCTCAGCGATGTCACGTTTTAAGTAACGAGCCGTATTACCACGACGCGAAGATTCAAGCCGAATACCAGGGCACGCACACATACCCAGCACCCCACTGCGGCCGGGGATTTCTAACGTGTAAATCTGGTTCGCGTCCTGACTCGAAAGTCCAAACATGTTCGTACTCCATTGAGGGTTCTTACAGAGCATCTCTGCATTTAACCATTTCTTATTATTGGATCCGTATAGATCGTCGACGCAAAACAATTTCAAACTTGCGCGCCACAAGTTATCGACTGCAAAGCAGTAAGGTGAACCTTCGCCGACAAGAAATCAGGATTTGACCTCAAAACCTGAACCGTTCTGCCTTTTGAACTAGGGTTCATTGTCCGTGCCGGCAGCAGTTTTCATGACGATTATTCACAGCGGGCAACCGATCACATAGTGATAAGGCCCACGCGGCTCGATCAAGTTCATTAATGTTGCGCAATTTCACACTAAACACAAGCGCAAGGAGGTGATTCATCGCAATTTTTTGCATTTTAGCGCAAGCCTAACACACCAGATGCAGCTCTCAAGGTCGCTCACCCCTTTTCAAGATAGGCGACCACGGGCCGACCTAACTGAAAACAGATCCGGAAAACCGGGCCGCAATTACAGGGTGTGGACCAACACGATGATTTCACCAGATACTCACCAAGATGATGACCAGCTACTCGCAGAGGTTATCGTGCAGCTTGAGTCTTTTGTTATTGGTAAGAAGCACGAACTGAAGCTTGCACTAGCAACGTTATTGGCCGGTGGGCACCTTCTTGTCGAAGACCTACCTGGAGTCGGCAAAACCACATTGGCAAGAGCTCTGGCGGCCACGCTCGGGCTCAATTGGAACCGGGTTCAATTCACCAGCGACCTACTTCCAGCCGACATCACGGGAATCTCGATTTTCGATGTTGCCAGGCAAGAATTTCGTTTTCACCCGGGACCGGTTTTCACCTCGTTGTTGCTCGCTGATGAGATTAACCGTGCTCCCCCGAAAACTCAAAGCGCTCTGCTGGAAGCTATGGAAGAGTCGCAGGTGACCATTGACGGACACACCTACCCAATGACTCGCCCTTTTTTTGTCGTGGCCACTCAAAACCCTCTTGAGCAACTAGGCGTCTACCCCTTACCGGAATCTCAGCTCGACCGCTTTATTTCATGCATCGAAATCGGTTACCCCAGTTCAGAAGCCGAACGAGTCTTATTGACCGGCGGCGACAGAAGGCACTTAGTCGACGCGGCGACTCCGATAGCATCTCCCGACAACATTCTTTTCTGGCAGGCACGAGCAAAACAAATATTCACTGCCCCACCGGTGCTGGACTATACCCAGGATCTCTTAAAAGCCACTAGACAAATGGCTGCAGAGGGGATGTGTAGCGCTGGCCTCAGCCCTAGAGCCGGGTTAAGCCTGTTGGCAATGAGCCGCGCATGGGCACTGCTTCATCAGCGACAAATGTTACTGCCAGAGGACATCCAAGCAGTCTTCTCGAGCGTTGCATCACATAGACTATCAGGTTCATTAAAGCGTGGTGCCCCTCTGGCACAGGAAATACTCAACACCGTCGACGTTGTATAAACAAAACAATTATAACCCGCCAGGACAACAGAACAGCCATGGCAACACTTTCCAGTAGCCGTTTAGTAGATGCACAACAGGCTCGCCTCAAGCAAAGAATGTTACGGGTGGATGCTTGCGACACATTACCTTTAACGCTACGTCACGAGCGCATCTACATACTACCGACCACACGCGGGTTGGCGTTTTTAGGGGTAGTGCTGGTGATGATACTGGCATCCATGAACTACGGACTTAACCTTGGCTATGCTCTAAGTTTTATGATGGTGGGCTTATTCGCATCGTGCCTACTTGGCACCTTCATGAATCTGACGCAACTCGTTGTGCAATCCGTAAACGCCACAGACGCCTACGCCGGTCAAGCGTTAACGTTCGCTGTAACGCTCACTGATACTCGCGGCAAACACAGGCACTCGGTTAGCGTATCAGCAGACGGGGCGCATGACAGAATTGATATCAACGCCAACCACAACGGCGTTGCCGTTTTACGAGTTGCTGACAATCAACGCGGCTTGGTGAATCTAGGAAGAATTACATTTTCCAGTGATTTTCCACTGGGTCTCTGGCGTGGCTGGGGATACGTACATACGCCTATTTCCGCTTACGTTTACCCACTTCCGGAAGCAGATGCACCTGCACTTGCTGACGACAACAGTGAGAAAGGCGACGCCGCCACCAGGCGATCTGATGAGCGCGAGTTTAAGCAACTAAAACGCTACCAGGAAACCGACTCTCCCAGTAGCGTTGCCTGGAAGCAGGTAGCTCGAGGCGGTGGCTGGTACAGCAAGGAATTTGAAACAGAGGCTCAAAATAGAAGCAATACCATACGATGGATTGACACCCCTCCGCACGCAAGCATTGAACTACGGTTATCGCGAATGTGTGCTTGGGTGTTAAACGCCAATGCTTCCTCTACTCACTATGACTTTGAAATGCCTGGCGTTTCAAAAAGCCGACAAAACGGGCATGAAAACTTACAAGAGTGCTTGCGTCACCTAGCAATCTATAACCCGGATCAAAAAAGTGGCTGAATCGCAAATCGAAATGCAAACGTTGCGACGCCGCACACGACGAATTTTGGGCATAACCGTGCTGCTTGCTCAATTGCCGTTAATACTGCACCTTCCGCTATGGATTTCAATCCCCGGCATGGCTCTGGTGTTATCGAAAGTCCTACCTACCTTTGATAACAAAAACCTACTCACGCCGCTGCTAATGACACCAATTGTCTTATTAGCCGCCACGGCCATTTTTTTTCACTATGATCATTTTTTCGGTCGTGACCCCTGTGTAGCTTTTTTGTATTTACTTGTCGGCTTTAAATTCGCAGAGAGCAAACGAGTTTACGATGCAAGCTTACTGATAGTACTTTGCGCTTTTCTGTTAACTACCCAGTTTTTCTACTGGCAAACTATCACCGCTGCCTTGCTCTCAATCCCTGCCATCTTTTTCATTGGACTATCGCTCTTTTCGTTGCAACGTGGTGCCGCCGAAATGGGTACACGTTTGATGGTCCATATGACGTCTAAATTGCTACTGCAAGCAATTCCGGTAGCAATGGTATTATTTGTCGCTGTGCCACGAATCACAGCACCCAACTGGAGTGAAGGCGGCTCGGGAAATTCAACTACCGGCCTATCATCTCGAATGTCGCCTGGCAGCATTTCGCAACTAAGCAAGTCAAACGAAGTGGCCTTCAGAGTTGAGTTTGGCAACAAAAAGCCAACCCCATGGGATCTCTATTGGCGCGGACCTGTTCTCACTGGCTACGATGGGTATGACTGGTTTATATTGCCCAACAATGCAGCAAAAGACTTACCTCAGGCAAACCCCCAAGGCGCAGATGCTGAGGTTCAATACACCATCACGATGGAGCCGACTCGCAACCCATGGTTACCAGCCCTAGACACACCGGCATCCCTACCCGAACAAGTATCACGCGACGGCACCACCGAAACAATTGCTCGAATTAACAACGAGAGGCAATTAAATTCGCTTAAACCACTCGATCGCGTCACTCAATACCAAGCCAGCTCACTGCTCACCGACCGGTTTATTCCAACCATGTCTCCCGGGCCCGAAAACCTGCTAACCACTGAAAGTAATCCACAAACGCGAGCTTGGGCAGCCGAGCTCAGAAGTCGCTTCCCGGACGACGAACAGTTTAGCAATCAAGTTATGCATTGGTTTAACACCCAAAACTTCACTTATACCCTTAACCCACCCCGTCTAGGCCGTCATTCAATTGATGATTTTCTATTCGGCGACCGCCGTGGTTTTTGCGAGCACTATGCCGCAAGCTTTGTCTTTATTCTTCGCGCGGCAGGCATCCCAGCTCGTGTCGTTACCGGCTATCAGGGCGGTGAGTACAATGGCGACTACATGATAATCAGGCAATCAGATGCGCATGCCTGGGCCGAAGCATATATCGACGGCGCCTGGCTCCGTTTTGATCCGACCGCCGCAGTAGCGCCGGAACGCGTAGAGCACGGCCTGAACGAAGCATTGAGTAATGAACGCAGTAACGATCTGATTAGCCAGATCAGCTTTCCCTGGTTAAAATCTGCCCAGTTGCAGTGGGATTCAATAAACTACGCTTGGCAACAGGTTGTTGTTGGTTTTGATTCAGCACAACAAAATCAGATTTGGAGCAAACTTGGTCTTAAAAAGCCGAGTGCTCTCACCATTGTACTAGTGATCATAGGTGCCGGACTGGTGTGGATGGGCCTTATTTTATTGCCATCATCTGTACTAGGGAGAACTAAGCTTGATCCTTGCGAAACACAGTGGATAAAATTCTGTCGCAAATTCTCGGGTAAAGGCCAAGCTCGACATCAAGGTGAGTCCGCTCGCGATTACATAAACCGGCTAGGCGATGAGTGGCCTCAACACCGTAGCTCTATGAACAAATTATTAACTGCTTACCACGCCGGTCGGTTCAGTGAAGCGGCTCAACATAAGAAAACACATCTTCACTATGCAAACCAGATGAAGGGCGCTCTGCAACATATTGGCAGAGCCGAACGATAAACGCACATCGCTTATAACGCTACAATAAAGCAAGAAAAAAGGGCGGGTCAATCGCCCCTTCGCAAGTGCTCAAAGCTCAAATACAGAAACCAAATTCGCGCTTAAACAAGCGCTCCCAACAACGCCGCCGCATGAGCCTTGTCACTGACCTCAAGCAAGTTGGTGGATCGCTGCTCTTCGTTACCCGCAACATACTCGCGACATCGCTGCAATGCCGCTTTTCTCCACTTACTAGCTTCACGAATCTCAGGAAATGACAGCCCGGCACTCACCAGTCCGCCATTCAGGAGTAGATCATCCTGGCTTTGCTGTTTGAGAAACCTTGCCTGATCAAATATGGATCGCAACATTTCAAGCTTGCGAGTGGTGTTGAAATAAGGAGAGTGATAAAACATACCAAAAGCTGGTATCCAGCTCACCCTAAGCCGCAGAGCAATTTGCTCACTCGACCAGATATGAGGATCAGCCTGAGCCGTATCGAGCGGAAAGTTATCATTGATCCAAGCTGATAACTGCCGTGCAAACGCTTTGGCGTATCGTTCATCCCCACTGCGCTGATACGCAAGCCCGAGCAAGGGCCACCAGCTGTGACGATTAAGACGAAACAACCAGTCTCGGTTTTGCAAAATATTACGCTGCCAGTCTATTTCTCCTGCCGAATTGATCTCTGGCGGGACACCACTCCATTCGAGATCATAATCAAGCACCAGATCCGCTCTTGCGATGAGCTCTTCTTCAGACGCCGCAGACATATCAAAGGCAAGATCAACCAACTGGGCAGGCGGATTAAGCCAGTCTTGCTCTACCCGTAACTGAAAATGGCTAAGCAGTGCAGCCGTCGCCTTGATATTGAAACCCTGGTTAATGCGCGAGTTCACTTCTGGTATATCAAATAGTGATAAGAACTCTGCATCATTAAGATCACGAGCGCTTCTATATCGCTTTCTTAAAAAGCTGCCAGCACTGGAGAATAAAGTGCCAAGATCCCTGTAACACGAGCTACTTCCGCCGAGCTCATTCATTTTATCGCCAACATTTGTTTTTGTTGTTGTCATTTATTGTCCGTAGTGCAATTGCGCCTCTGAGCTCTCTGTGGAGCCCTAAGACTTAATCTAAAATTATGTTGCAACTGAAGAGTAACCGCTAACCTTCAATGAAAGCGGAATTGACACAAGCTTTTTTGACCTACAGAAAACAGAACAACAGATTTGTGATAGACCACAAGGACGCTGCTTTTCAGTGTATCAACCGTGGTCACGGTATTTCATTTTTGCGCCATTCAAATCATCAGCCGAGTAGTTATCACCAGACCCACCATAGATAAACATGGATAAACATGGTCATCCACTGATGAAGCTTCCTTTTTACTCGATCACATTGATTACAGATAGATGCAAAGGCTTCAGTAACCTTACCATTTACAAAAATAAGCACGTATATGACTAGTGATGGTTTAAAACTTGCGGTGGTTCACAGTTCCCTGCTACCCGGAACACCAAACGCGCTTCATCAGCACTTTCAATAAAGTGGCTGTGAGCGCCTGCCGCAATCATTGCACATCAACGATAAAAAAACCTTATCGGCGCTCAGGAATGGTGCTGTCTGCCTGACCTAGATATTACGGCAATCAAGACACGAATCGATTCTGGTGCAAAAACATCTTCTATACACGCCGTTAATATCGAAACGTTTGCACGCAGTTCAATCCAGTGGGTCAGGTTCAATCTTCATCCCTTGCAAACGTCCAAGCGCGCAACCATCAAATGCGAAGCGCCTATTATTGATCGTCGGAACGTTAAAAGCTCTATTGGCGCAAGCGAAGATCGCTATATCATCACTACGCCACTCACCCTGCACGGGCAGACTTGAAATATAGATCTCTCATTAACTAACCGGGAAGGAATGAATTTTCGAATGCTATTAGGACGAGAGGCTATGATCGGACAACTACTAATAGACTGTGAGGCAACATTTTTAGCTGGCAACATTACTGATGAGCAGCTTGAACTCTTCTATTGTGTTGCACGCCAAACGCAGGTTTAACCCACATAACATTAAAGGGCAGCATCAAGATCTGCAATCAAATCATCAGCGTGTTCAATACCAACCGCCAGTCGCAATTGGTTCTCAGGTATCAGGTTTTCCACAGGCTCAAGACTATGACGATGCTCGATCAATGACTCTAC
>JALZUX010000662.1 GCA_023301405.1 Granulosicoccaceae bacterium
CAAATAAAAAATCAACGCTATGCAACGGCCAACGCACCCGCTATCGAAGGCAAAAAAGACCTACACGGAAAAATACTTTTCCCCTCTAACGCTCGACTCAACGCCACTGATATAGCAATAAAACTTGCTGACAGAATTCTTCAAAAAACCGCCCACAACGGCGTTGCAGACCGACTTGCAGCCCTAACAGAATTAATGAACCGCAACAGCGGGCGCGACGCGCCAGCCATGACCCGAGTGCCCTATTTTTGCGCTGGCTGCCCTCACAACACCGGCACACGCGTACCTGAAGGCAGCCATGCGTTATCAGGTATAGGCTGTCACTTCATGGTGCAATGGATGGACCGCGACACCGAAGGCTACACGCAAATGGGTGGTGAAGGTGCAAGCTGGGTTGGCGAAGCCCCCTTCAGTAAGCGCAAGCATATGTTTCAGAACATAGGCGATGGCACCTATTATCACTCAGGTGTATTAGCCTTGCGTGCCAGTGTGGCAAGCGGTGTAAATGTCACTTATAAAATTCTATTCAATGACGCCGTTGCTATGACTGGCGGACAACCCATGGATGGGCCGTTAACACCTACTGCAATCTCAATGGGCGCCTACGCGGAAGGCGTGCGAAAAATTGCCGTCGTCACAGATGAACCCGAGAAATACCCATCGAATACAGAATGGGCGCCCGGCGTCACAGTTCATCACCGCGATGACTATGACCAAGTGCAACGTGAATTCCGCGAGATCGAAGGCACCAGTGTTATTATTTACGACCAAACCTGCGCTGCTGAAAAACGCCGACGCCGCAAGCGCGGTGAATTTCCAGACCCGCCAAAAAGGCTATTCATTAATAAGGATGTCTGTGAAGGCTGCGGTGATTGCGGCCTCGCATCAAACTGCGTGGCTATCCTTCCCGAAGAAACACCATTGGGCCGTAAGCGTCGCATTGATCAATCAGCTTGCAACAAAGATTATTCCTGCGTTAAAGGGTTTTGCCCAAGCTTTGTCAGCATACATGGCGGAGACTTGAAAAAGAAATCACCGCCTGCCAATACTAATAAACAAAGCGCTTCTACCACACCGAAGAAACCAGACCTGCCCGAACCCACCTTACCCCCACTGGACGGAAACTTCGGCATTGTTCTGACCGGTGTCGGCGGCACCGGTGTTGTTACCGTGGGAGCAATCGTGGGGATGGCAGCGCATATTGCCGAACTAGGTTGCTCGGTACTCGACATGATGGGCCTTGCACAAAAAGGCGGTTCGGTCACCAGTCATATAGTGATCGCCAATTCACCTGAAGATATTGCTACCACCCACATTGCTGCGGGTGGTGCAAAGCTAATACTCGGTTGCGATATGGTGACAGCCGCGGCCAGTGGCACACTTGATCGGATACAGCCGGGAAAAACCACCGCAATCATCAATACACACGCCATGATGTCCGGTGATTTCACCCGCGACCGGCAAGTTACTTTTCCACAGCAACAGTTGCAAGCCGCCATCAGTGAGAGCACCGGTGCAACCCACAGTCACTTTGTTAACGCCACAACACTTGCCGAACAACTGCTTGGCAATACCATTGGGGCAAACATGTTTATGCTCGGCTACGCGTGGCAAAAGGGCGTGCTGCCGATACCGCAAAAAGCCATTATAAAAGCCATTGAGCTCAACGGTCAGGCAGTAGACATGAACTTGAAGGCTTTTGACTGGGGACGGCGTGCCGCTGTTAACCAGGTTGCGGTTGAAACACAGGCAATACCGTCTACCGTGATAAATGCACCAGAGAAATTCGCTCAAAAACTTAATTTCTCAAACACGCAAAGCCTGGATGAAACAATAAATCATCGGGCCGAGTTACTGACAAACTATCAAAATAAACGATACGCCAATCGCTATAAAAAACTGGTTAACAATATCTGCAAGGCTGAAAAAAATATAAACACTACTGGCACCCCGCTTAGTAAAAATGTTGCCAAATATCTCTATAAGCTAATGGCTTATAAAGACGAATACGAAGTCGCTCGCCTACAAAGCAGTGAATCATTCAAGCAACAGATAGAGTCACAATTTGAAGGCGACTACACCATACGCTACCACTTGGCTCCGCCCATACTCTCAAAGAAAGACCCAATAACCGGCCACGCTCGCAAGCGCGAGTTCGGCCCATGGATCATGACTGCCTTCAAAGGCCTGGCAAAGCTCAAAAGCCTTAGAGGCACCCCGCTGGATATCTTTGGGTACACAGCTGAGCGCCGCATGGAAAAAAAATTACTGCGTGAATACACATCAATGATCACCACGTTTTCCAAAACGCTTTCTTCAGAAAATTATCAAACCGCACAACAACTGGCCGAGCTACCCGACAACATTCGCGGCTATGGGCACGTTAAACTTAAAAGCATCGCTACCTACGAACAACAGCGCACCGCCATTTATGACAACGCCGACAAAGGCACTGCGACCACAGCAACTGCCGCCTAACGCAAAAGTGACAATAATATGAAAACTATTGGATTACTGGGTGGCATGAGCTGGGAAAGCACTGAGCTGTACTATCGTTTAATTAACGAACAGGTCAAGCAAAAGCTGGGCGGCCTTAATTCAGCAAAAATAGCCATGGTCAGTGTTAACTTTCACGAAATAGAAGCGCTTCAGCGTCAGAACAAGTGGCAAGAAGCTGGCGCAGTTTTGGCAGAAGCGGCGCAAAAGATTGAAGCCGCAGGGGCTGACCTTCTAGTAATTTGCACCAATACCATGCACAAAGTTGCTCCGCAAATTCAAGCCGCGATAAACATACCCCTGATACATCTCGCCGATGCAACCGCAAAAAAAATCATCGCAAAAGATATAAAGCGCATCGGCCTACTGGGCACCAACTTCACCATGGAACAGAATTTCTATAAAGGCAGACTTTCTGAAACATTTGGCTTAGAGGTGATTGTACCCAACGAGACAGACCGTCGAATTATTCATGAAATTATCTACGATGAGCTTTGTCTGGGCGAAGTATGCGACGGCTCCCGTCAAAAATTTTTAACCATCATGGAAAAAATGACGCAAGACGGTGCGGAAGCAATTATTGAAGGGTGCACAGAAATTACGTTGCTTGTGAAACAACAACATACTGACTGCCTACTCTTCGATACTACGGCTATTCACGCTGAAGCAGCGGTAGCGTGTGCCCTGGCATGATAAGGCTGGCACACTGGAAGCAATCCAGCCAGTTGCTTCCGCACCCTACCGGGCATTGTCCACTAGAATTTTACATTATTTGTTTTCTGTGAAGGCTTCTCAACATCACCTGTGAAAATTACCGCACACTAAAAAAGCAAAAGGCCGAGAGTTATCTCCCGGCCCTTACTTGATCTTGATCTCTATATCAACAATTGTTCCGGCTACCTTGGTAGCGGCACATGATACAAATTACCCGCCAATCTTAGACAACAGAGCTGGATTCAAGACAAGGTTTCTAACACCGTGTGCATGGTCCTCTTCGAACACATTGTTCTCAAACCAAGCACCTACTGTTTTGATGTTTACTTTGGCAACTTTCGGGCGAACACTCCAGCTGACCTGTAAAGGCGAGCCGGCTTCATTATAGCTAGGTCCGGTTGTAGAGCCAGCGTACTGAATTGCATCTCCGGTATCAGAAGGGATGTTCAAAGCCTGTTGCAGGCCGTTAACTTCACCGTGCTCTGTAAGCTTTACGAAGTCATGCGCTTCGTCATCATTAACTAGAACGTAGACTTGTGTTTCTACACGCAACTGAGGATTGGCAATAGACTCACTTAAGCAAGCACCAAGGGTTGGCCCCGGAACTACCTGTGCTGTGGAGTGCACGTAGTGAACCTCAATTGTGTCGCCCGGAACTAATGAACCGTCGCCCATAGGCTCGTCAAGTGGCGCCATTTCAGCCGCGCTTAGTTCGCCGGAGTAGTTGAAGCCAGTGCCGTGCCCGGCACCATCACCGTTACCCGCAAACGTTGTAAATTCGCCGCCTTTGTGCTCGGCACCCTCATGGAAGTGGATGTTGCACAGATTCATCTCAGTGTGGCTTGGCGCAGCCTCGAACGTTCGGGTGTTACTCCCGTCCACAGAATCGATGTCGCGAGGGGACTGTGGTCCAAAACCAGCACCATTGGTTACTTTCGCCAATGAATCGCGTTGCGCCTGAACATCTGCATCTGTCGCTTCCTTGCCGGAATCGCTGGCCGCTATGGCTAGACCACTGCAGATTGCCAAACTAATTGCTGTTCCGATAAAAGCTTTATTCTTGTAGATCATATACTTATCATCTCTTTGGTCGATAATTCAATGGAGCCTCAATTACAATCGGCCCATTTTGTTGAGGCAGAGTATAAGAGAAAATAGTTAATACCGATTGACAGTTAACTTAAGCGCAAATGACAACAAGATGAACAAAAACTAAACACAGCCAACGTTAGCCCCAATGCAGAAGCTCAATCCCAAAAAAGTACACACCACGCCCCCAATCAATGACCCGATCGACGTTGAGCTTGAAGCCTTTGATGGCAGTTCCGCCTGAAGCATACCTGGAATTTATTCTTTCATTTGAAGTAATGCCTACTAGGAGCCTGTCCGGGAACTAGGGTCGTTGCGAGGG
>JALZUX010000663.1 GCA_023301405.1 Granulosicoccaceae bacterium
CGGGCAACACTAACAGTTCAGATAAACCTGTTTTAGCTCAGCCGCAAAATTCACCACAAGCAAACTCTCCAGCTCACCTTTTGGCTGTCGTCAAAACCAACGACACCAACAGCCAGGAAATACAGTTCAAGGGACGCTATGAAAAGGCCACAGAGAAGCTGGCACTGAATGAAGACAAAATTCAAAAATTGCAATCCACTATCAATCGCTTGCAAGCATCAGGATTAGTTGAACTTCAAAACGAACCAACAGTACCGCACGGACGTAAAACACTACTAAGTAAAGTGCGGGTAATGGCACCTGCCGGATAACCCAACAGCAGAGCCTATGCTTACTCTGCTGACCCGATCACGCAATTCATCGGGCACGCCACTCTGCTGCCAAAGTATCACCCGGTAATTAGAAACCCTAACCACCCAGTTAAGTAGCCACACTCGACGATAATAATCGCAGGACATCCATGCAGCCCATAGTCTCAATATCCAAGCTCTGCAAGACCTACGGCTCAGGTCACCAGGCGTTAAAGAATATTAGCTTGGATATAATGCCCGGTGAAATACTCGCATTGCTAGGGCCAAACGGTGCGGGTAAAACAACTCTGATATCCACAATCTGCGGCATCGTGTCACCTTCCTCCGGCTCTGTCACGGTGGATGGGTATGATATCGCAACAGATTATCGCCAGACCCGCGAAATCATTGGCCTTGTCCCCCAGGAGCTTACTCTTGGCGCATTTGAAAAAGTGGCCAACACATTGGCATTCAGTAGAGGCCTGTATGGCAAAGCCCCGAACCCGGACTACCTTGAACAATTATTGAAAGACCTATCGCTCTGGGAAAAACGAGACAATATTCTCATGAGTCTGTCAGGCGGCATGAAACGACGGGTGTTGATCGGTAAAGCACTCTCTCACGAACCACGAGTGCTGTTTCTCGATGAACCTACCGCCGGCGTAGACGTAGAGCTGCGCAAAGATATGTGGAAACTGGTCAGTAAACTGCGTGAATCTGGGGTCACCATCATACTGACTACCCACTACATCGAAGAGGCAGAAGAGATCGCTGATCGGGTTGGGATTATCAACAACGGTGAACTACTGTTGGTAGAAGACAAAGCCGAGCTCATGCAGAAACTTGGAAGCAAGCAACTCAGCATCGAACTCAGGGAACCCATTAGTGAAATCCCCGCCAGTCTAGCCGACTATTCTCTTGACTTATCGGCCGACAGACAAAGCCTGATTTACTCCTACGACACGCGCCGTGAGCGCACCGGAATAACCGCACTGATGCAAGCCGTCAATGAAGCAGGGCTCATACTTCGCGATATTCATACATCGCAAAGCTCATTAGAAGATATTTTTGTTAATCTGGTTAGAGAGAAATCATGAACTGGCATGCCATCAGAGTCATCTACATCAGTGAGATGATGCGCACCTGGAATACGCTGATGCAAAGCATTGCATCACCGGTGATATCAACGTGCTTATACTTTGTGGTTTTTGGCTCTGCCATCGGCTCAAGAATTCAAACAGTGGAAGACGTCTCTTACGGCGTGTTTATCGTCCCGGGGCTTATAATGCTTTCACTGCTTACACAAAGCATTTCCAATGCATCGTTCGGTATTTATTTTCCAAAGTTTACCGGCACTATCTATGAGATTCTTTCTGCGCCATTGTCTTTCTTCGAGGTGGTACTTGGCTACGTGGGTGCAGCGGCAACCAAATCACTTATTATTGGTGCGATCATACTACTCACTGCCGGCTTTTTTGTGGATCTGGAAATTCAACACCCGTTCTGGATGCTGACGTTCCTGATACTTACTTGCATCACGTTTTCATTGTTCGGCTTTATTATTGGTATTTGGGCAGACAGCTTCGAAAAGCTGCAACTGATCCCATTGCTGGTAATCACACCTCTGGTCTTTTTGGGCGGCAGCTTTTACTCCGTTGATATGCTTCCACCGATATGGCAAAAAATAACCATGTTTAATCCAGTGGTTTATTTGATTAGCGGATTTCGCTGGAGCTTTTTCGAGATTAGCGATGTCAGCGTGGGCATCAGCCTATTTATGATTTTACTGTTTCTTGCCATTTGCCTTGCCACCGTCTGGTGGATGTTTAAAACCGGCTATAAGCTTCGCCAATAACTATGACTACACTGTTAAACGACGAAATAATCACCACACCGCCACGCGATGCCGCAACTGTTATTTTGTTGCGTGACGCTGAACCCGACGTAGAAGTACTGTTACTGAAGCGCGGAAACAGCACCACAGTGATGAGCAACGCCTGGGTGTTTCCAGGCGGCAAAGTTGACGATGCAGACTTCAATCATACTGAACAGATAACAGCATCGCTTGGCGACACCCCTCAGGCCCTGCTGGCAGAACCAGAACTTAGCACCGCACACGCCAGCGCATTGTTTTATGCTGCCTGCAGGGAAACACAAGAAGAAACCGGCGTCACCCTGAAGCCGCAACAGCTCACCCCCTGGTCGCGTTGGATAACACCCAACGAACCCTCGATGATGAAAAAGCGCTTCGATGCGCGATTTTTCATTGCCAGAATGCCTACCGGGCAAACCGCGGTCCACGACGGAAGTGAGACCACTGACAGCAGGTGGCTTACCCCACGCAACGCGCTTGAGGCGTACTGTGCCAATGAAATCACACTGGCCCCGCCACAAATCATGACACTGGCAGCCCTTGCCAGACACCCCGATACCGCAGCCTGCCTTGCCTTTGCGACATCACAAGCTACCTACTGCATTCAACCGGGCGTACTGAAAGACAATGGCAACCGCACACTGACCTATCCCGGTGACATCGAGCATCCGCTCGACGAGCACCTGATGCCGGGCCCAACCCGGCTTACGTGGAAAGATAATCACTTTGAACCGGTCAGCGGGTTTGAAGCATTCTTTAAGGACTAACTCTGGAACCCTGCGCTGGTGCGGGAATTCAGAGACTGAATGTAAAGTGGCACAGCGCTAAAGGGGGCTCAAGGCATTGCCTATGAACCAAAGCGCCGTTAAACGCGTAGGCGTTGTCTTAGTACGTTAAAAAACTCCGGCCCAAACCGGCCCCCACTTCAGCTAATATGACCACCAGCAAAACACCTGTCATATCACTGACACAAGGACAATACGTTGAAATCTTTACTTATCATTGCGCACGGCAGCAGGCGCGAAGCATCTAATGAGGAAATTCGCGCGCTCACCGACAAGCTGCGCCAACATCCTGCTAATGACGCTGATCACACGTCATGTGCTTTCCTTGAATTGGCAGCACCGGGGATTCCAGAAGGAATACAACAAAGTATTGACCAAGGTGCTACCACCGTCGTGGTATACCCATACTTTCTGTCACAAGGTCGACACGTTGCTGAAGACATTCCGCATGAAGTAAAAGAAAAACAACTGCAACATCCAGACATCAATATTGTGATCGCCGACTACTTTGGGTCAAGTGAGCGCGTCGTAGAATTACTGGCTCAAGAATCCGGTGCATCACTAACAGCCCAGCTCACTGCCCGAGAATGAATGATCTACTGCGGCAAGGCCTTTTAGCCAACTAATGCGATCAACCTGGTTAAAGGGAATAAGGCAGTATATAGCCTGCTTGAACTGGCGCGCAGTTCTGAAAATAATGAAAAGCGGGTGTCGGCACGTTTCGGCTATCCATTGGTTTTCGGTTTAAGCCGTCTATATAAGTTGATCCGAAATTTGGCCAACACCCAGCGCTGTTCTATGCAATATTCGATTCATAATCGCACCGCCAAACCCGATTCAAATCACGCTTTTTTCATTGGTGAACTAAATTCACAGAACTAAGCTGTCAGCACACCATTGTTGATTCGATTTTGCAGCCGCATACTCTTTGCAGACCAAAAAAACACAAGAGTATAAAACGATGAAAAACTTCCTTAATTCAATTTCAAAATCTTTCGTACCTAGCAACAACGATGATACACGTGCTGCCCGCCACGCACGACGCAAGGCGATTGCAGAGTTGCGCTCATTGTCAGATGCACAATTAAAAGATATCGGCATCAGCCGCGGTAACATCGCTCATGCTGTAATCCATGGCAAAGATGGCGTTGATCAAGGCAAACGCGCCGCCTAATTGATCGCTCTTAACGGCTTACAAAAAAACAATAATAGAAGCCGACAAAATGAAAGACCCCCTGACAATCAGGGGGCCTCAGCCCCCTGATTGTTATCCAACAGAAAAACCGGCAACGTGAAAAATAGCATTGCGACTGCCCGCTGTGAGACGTAACCTTAGAGGTAGTTAAACACGAGCTACCAACATGCTAATTCTGGTGTCACCAGCAAAAACGCTGGATTTCGATTCTGCGCCGCTTATCCCCGATAACACCCAGCCGCAGTTTCTAGACCACTCACAAGAACTTATCGATCAGTTAAAAAAGATGCCTGCTCCCAAAGTAGGGAAACTGATGCACATTAGCGACAAGCTGGCTGACCTCAACGCCGATCGCTACAAAACATGGCAACAACCGCTGACCCCCGGCAAAGCGAAGCAAAGCATCTTTGCCTTCCAGGGTGACGTATACATTGGTCTGGACGCCAACACCATGAAAAAAAGAGATCTGCAGTTTGCGCAAAAACACCTGCGAATCTTAAGCGGCCTGTATGGCGTGCTACGACCACTTGACCTGATGCTTCCCTATCGCCTTGAAATGGGCACTAAATTAGTCAATAAGCGCGGCCAGAACCTTTATCATTTCTGGGGCGACAATGTCACCGACTTGCTGAACGCTGAGCTCGCCGAACAAAAGTCCCGGCTTGTAGTTAATCTGGCCTCTAACGAATATTTCAAAGTGGTCAACAAAAACAAGCTACCCACTGATCTCATCAGTCCGGTTTTCAAAGACAAAAAGAACGGCGAATATAAATTGATTTCTTTTTTCGCTAAAAAAGCCAGAGGTATGATGGCGCGATACATCATCGATAATCGCATTAAAAAAGCCGACGACCTCAAAGACTTTGACACCGCAGGCTACAAATACAGCAAAAAACTCTCTACTGAAACAGAACCAGTTTTCACCAGAGACCAGGAAAGCTGATCGCTTACCCTTGTTGATCAAATACTACTAGCGAGTTTGCCGTGACGAAAGTCAATCCAATACTGAAACCGACCAGTAAAACCCACACGAGTGATGCTTACAGTGAGGCTGAACTCGGCCTTGCCAATAGAAACTGCGGAACGCTGCTTGAAACCCTAAAACACGACGTGACCCCACTGGGTGCGCACTACTTATTGAGCCACTTTGATATACCTTTTGTCACGAGCTCAAATGACTGGTCCCTGTCACTTACTGACTGCTTTAACAAACCGACAACATTTACTCTTGAAACCCTGCAGTCCATGCCGGCCATTACACAAAGAGTAACATTGGAATGCGCTGGCAATGGCCGTCGTCATGTATCCCCCAGATGGCCAAGTCAACCGTGGGGCACAGAAGCCGTTGGCACAGCCGACTGGACCGGCACCCGCTTGAGCCACCTGTTGCATCAAGCCGGACTCTCAAAAAGCTGCAAAGAAATTGTTTTCCACGGTACTGATGTCGGTATTGATGGCGGCCAGGTGCACAACTTTGCACGAAGTCTGACACCCGCTATGGCGATGCATGATGACGTCATGATCGCCTGGCAAATGAACGGGCAGCCACTGGCACCTCAGCACGGGTTCCCGCTCAGGCTTATTGTGCCCGGCTGGTATGGCATGGCCAGTGTAAAGTGGCTTGCCGAGATACAAGCCATCGACCACGCGTTTCAAGGACACCAACAAACCGGCACCTATATGTATCGTGAAAGCGCTACTGACAGCGGCACACCAGTCACAGAAATTCGAGTAAAGTCATTGCTTGTTCCACCCGGTATTCCAGACTGGGC
>JALZUX010000664.1 GCA_023301405.1 Granulosicoccaceae bacterium
TTTCAAAGATGGAAAGACTCAAGCACTATCTTTCAATTTGTAACTCAGGCCCCAGTGAACGACTGGCAAATATCGCTATTCAAAATCGGTCAAAAATACTGGCTCGCAATTGTGCGATTATTGATGAAAACCTGCCCAAATGGGACACATTTTTCGCACGCTACCCGAATCACTTTGAGTGGTGTCGCCCCGATGGTTCGTGCATGGCGTTTCCCAAGTACAAAGGCCACGATGGCGTGGAAGCGTTCACCGGCAAGCTCGTCGAACAAAGTGGTGTTTTGCTGCTACCGGGTACCATTTATCAGTCTGATCTTGGCGCGACACCTGACAACCATTTTCGACTGGGCTTTGGACGACGCGGCCTTGACGACGGACTGGCAGCACTTGATGAGCACTTAAGGTTACACGGGTAATAAAAATTTTGTTGTGGCTGTTTGCAGCCTTACTTGCGCTTGGGATCTAAATAGAACTTAAGCCGTAGACTAGCCAGGCTTGTTACCAACGTTCGTGAAGGCGAACAGTCAAGTCACAAACGACAACGGCCATGAATGCGACACATGCACTGTGAATAGTTATGAATGAAAATATCTAGGTGGCCACTGTCACCGCACGGTCTATTTTACTGACTAAAAGCCAAGCCAACAAACACGTAACACCAAAGCCCACAACAAGCGGCGTGACCGTCTCATTCAAGTTTCCACCAATGCTTGCTGCCACCAATAAAGAGCCAATCGTAGCCGCCGAGTTAACTACTGATGACGCGGCCCCGGCAATGTGGCCCAACGGCTCAAGCGCTAACGAGGTAAGGTTACTAAAGATCAGGCCATAACAAAAAATAACGACTGCCAGATACACATAATAAAACCAGAACGGCGGCATTGCCGGCCACGCCAGACTGCCGATTAAATACAACACTGAAGCACAAAACACCATCAGCAATGCCCGCCCTAAAAGCCGGGCCATACCTAGCGATTCAACCCAGCGCGAGTTCAGCCACGACGACAAACCGATCGTTGACGCAAGTGATGCGAACACCGCCGGGAACTCGATTCCGATCTGATGGATTTCCTGAAATATCTGTTGTGCTGTGCTGAGGTAAGCGATAAAGGCACCGCCCGCGAGTGCCATGGCGGCGGTATAAGTGCGCACCTGCCGGTTGCTTAACACCTCACGTGCGTTACTCAGCACAGACTTAATCTTCAGCGGAACACGTTTTTCTATTGACAGTGATTCTGGCTGTCTGAGCCAGAACCATAGGGCAATTACAACGCTATATGATAACAATACGCCAAAGATACTTCGCCAACTGGCGACGATCAAAACCAACTGCCCCATAAAAGGCGCGACAATCGGCACACCAATAAACACCATCATCACCAAGGACATAATGCGGGCCATTTTTCTGCCTTGATAAGCGTCACGCACAATGGCAATAGACAACACATAAGGACCGGATGCCCCAAAGCCTTGACAGATTCGACCAGCCAACATCCAACTGAGACTGGTTGACTGCATGCAAATAAGACTACCAACCACAAAAATTGCAAAAGAACACATCACCGGCTTGCGACGACCTATAGCATCAGCGACAAAGCCAAAGATAAGCACACCGATAGCAAAGCCGAAGAATAGCGATGTCACTATCCACTGCCGCTGGTTGGGATTACTCATCCCTAAATCCACATCTATTTGGGACAGCGCCGGTATCATTGAATCAATAGACAACGCATCAAGCGCCGTCATGGCAGCCATCAGGATGACAAACTCCCAGTAAGGCGGGCCCTGACGCGAGGGCGATGGGTCTGATTTCGGCTGATCAGTGATATTTTTTTTAGTAATCAATTAATAGCAACCAGTACAGTGGGTGCCACCCGCGTAACTCGAAACAATAGCAAAACCAATGAGCGCAGTTATTGAATCACAGGCACTGCGATGGCATAAAAGGGTTTTCAAGAAACCGCTTGCAGCTGACGACGGTAAACAAAAGACATCGATACGACAGAAACAATCGACATAACAATTAAGCCGGCCGTGGCGACATTAAAATTTTGCGCTCCACCCAACCCCACAATTACAGCGCCCGCTATACCACCACTGGCCATTTGCCACGCCCCTGCGATACCTGTGCCGGTACCGGCGTTTTTGCCAGCGGCGGAAATAGCACCGACGGTCGAGTTACTCACTACTATTCCGTTAGCAAAACCAAATAGGCAACACGGCAGTGCTAAAGATAAAGCATGCGTGAAACTGAATGCCTGAGTAACAAACATAAACAGAACGGCCACCACACTTAAGCAGCAACCAATCATGGCAGCGCGTTCGATACCACGAGATACAAAGTAACGGCGATTCATGTAGTTTCCAATAATATAGCTGACCGGAGTCAATGAAAACCAAAGCCCGAACTCGGCGGCAGAATAGCCAAGGCGCTGATACTGAAAAGGCAACAGGCCATTCATCGCGAAGAACATTCCCACCTGCATACCGCCTGCCATCGCAAAACCAAAAAACACTGGATCTTTCAATGTGACTCGGTAGGCTGATAAAACCGCAGCAACATTTATAGACACCACCGGATTTCGATTGGTTTCAGAAATTCTGACGTAGCAAATGGCAAATACCAGAAACCCGCTTGCGGCAGTGACTGCCATCACTCCCTGCCAGCCACTAACATTTGCAAGCAAGCCACCGAGCGACAAAGACAAGATCGGCACCACCGCGATCATTCCAGCAACGGTGGACATATTTCTAGCGGCTTCGCTGCGCTCGAAGCAGTCATTAATTATTGCCCGGCCCATGGCAAGACAGGCGGCGGCGCCCAAGCCCTGAACGCCACGCATCACCGTGAGAAACTCAACAGAGCTTACGAACAACGCTGCAATCCCACCAATGCCATAAAGCATCGCACCAAACAAAAGCACCGGACGCCGACCATACCGATCAGACAGAGTGCCGTAAATAAGCTGCCCCACCGCAAGCGCCATTAAGTACACCGTGAGCAACTGCTGCACAGCAGAATTAGAGGCGGACATCTCTTGCTGTATTAACGGCAGCGCAGGCGCAAGCAGCGTTAACCCCATTACCGCACTGGCTACTGACAGCGCGATAAACCACATGGGTGGCGGCAAAACTGATTCGGTATTGGATTGGGTCATTGTTGCCTTAGGCGTGGAGTCTGTTGTGAGGGTGTGGAATTTCGATCAGTGAAGGCGAACAGGTAGCGTTACCAAACAAAATAATAGTAACAACCAACCAAAAAAACGCGCCCGCTGTAGATGGTCTACTTTCAGACAGGTTCCTGATAAGCTGCATAAATAAACAGAAGACGCTATTCTAGTGAAAGCCAGCAAACAAGTTTGAATAAAAGCAGGGATGGCGGCCAAAAACGGTAAACGAGCCACGTCCATAGAGAAGAACGATTAGGCATCAATTTTTGCTGATGAGCCAGTCAGACGCTGAAGTATCAATAGCAAGTGCATTTTCCATTCTGTGATTTTCGATTTTTAACTGTTATTATGAATTCATCATTGATAATTCAAATAAAATATATCTGCTCAGATGCGTACAACATTTACCGCTATCATTTTAGTTTCACTGTGCTTCGCCGGCGGCTGGTTGATTGGCACAGCAAATCTAACCACTGTAAAAAAAGCCGTGGTAGATTCATACATAAATCGCTACAACGCCGCCAGCGGCGCAAATGCAGATGAAGTAATCTACTTCGTGATCAGTGACGACCAAGCAACTCTCGACAACTTGGCAAGCACCAGTGAGAGCATTAGGCAGATTGAAAAAAGCGACTACCCGCGAATGTTTAATGTGTATTTAAGCAATACAAACAAACAGCAATCCGTAACCGCGCTCAGGGCACTTGATTCAGTGTCTGCTGTGTTCACCGTACCATTTTTTTGTCACTGATCTGCAGCTAGCAGATTCTTTCTACAGTGTGTCGTTATCGTACGCCGGCACCTGATCAATGGGTGGCAAAGCCAATGCTCCACCGTTTTCATCAACCGATACAAACGTAAAAGTGGCTTGGGTTACTTTTTCACGTGAACCAATCTGCCCTCGCCTAACCCAGGCCTCGATTAGAATATCCATCGAGGAGCGGCCGGTTCGGGTTACCGACGTATAGACAGCCAGTATGTCCCCTACACGTACCGGCTTGATAAAGCTCATCCCATCAATAGCAACTGTCACCACACGACCCTGCGCGCGCTGACTGGCAGCAATACCACCGGCAATATCCATTTGCGACAAAACCCAACCACCAAAAATATCACCAGCCGGATTAGTGTCAGCTGGCATGGCTACTGTCCTGGTGGTTGCCTTGCGCTGATCAGGAGGTGTTGATTCTAATTTGGTATTCATTAATACTTTCTCAGTTGGGTACGGATGATCATCGATTGTTGCCGACTGCCGACGATAATTATAAGTAGCGCTTCGCCTACACCATTATCAGGCCAACCGCGACGTGGTTATCGAAAAAACGACTTGTCAGAAATTTTAGAATGCCAGGTCTATTAAACTAAGCCTAATTAATCGTGCTAATTGTTGAAAACGAAGATTGTCGCTAGACGTCGATCACCTGATCAGCAACCACCCTCCACGGACAAACCTCATGACACTAGCAAAACGAAACTGGGTGCCTGCCGCTTGCGAAGATTTGGTTCAAACCATTGCCTCGCGCACCGGCACCCAAAGTGCCGACACCATAGCCAGTGCTATCACCGAATTGGTGCAGCAAAACAACCAGATCCACACCAAAGACTGCTTCAACCTTAACCCGGCAACCAATATCATGAACCCCAGAGCGGAGGCTCTGTTGTCCTGCGGAATCGGATCTCGGCCCTCACTGGGATACCCCGGCGACAAATACGAAATGGGCCTCGAAGCCATTGAAGAAATAGAAGTCATCACCGCTGAACTGTGTGCGGAAATCTTCGATGCCAAGTACGCAGAGATCAGAGTACCGTCGGGAGCTATCGCCAACCTCTACGGGTTTATGGCCACCTGCAACAGTGGTGATACCATCATTGCACCTCCTGCATCGATCGGCGGTCATGTTACTCACCATATCGCAGGCTGCGCCGGCCTGTACGGATTAACTACCGTCGACGCACCAGTCAGCGCAGACCGGTTTTCTATTGATGTTGATGCACTTCGCACCCTTGCTCGCCGTATAAAGCCCAAACTGATAACCGTTGGCAGCAGCCTGAACCTGTTTGAACACCCGGTCAGTGCGATACGTGAAATCGCCGATGAAGTTGGCGCTAAAGTGATGTTCGATGCCGCCCACCAGTGCGGCGTGATAGCTGGCAAAGCATGGAAGAACCCGCTGCACGAGGGCGCGCACTTCATGACGATGAGCACTTATAAAAGCCTGGGTGGACCCGCTGGTGGACTTATTGTTTCAAACGATGCACCCATTGCCGAGCAACTTGATCACATCGCCTTCCCCGGGCTGACAGCCAACTTTGATGCCGCCAAGTCAGCAGCACTTGGTATCACCATGCTGGACTGGCGAACCCACGGTAGCGCCTACGCCAAAGAGATGATCAATGTATCGCAAGCACTTGCCAGCGCACTGGACACAGAGGGCTTACCGGTATACGCAAAAGCACAAGGGTTCACCGACTCGCATCAGTTCGCGATCGAAGCAGCTTCATTCGGTGGGGGGCAGACGGCATCTAAGCAACTTCGCAAAGCTGGCTTTCTTGCCTGCGGCATTGGCTTGCCACTGACAGAGATGAGCAACGACATGAACGGCTTGCGTATCGGCACACCTGAGTTGGTTCGATGGGGTGTGACAACCCGCGATGTAACAGAGATCGCCAAATTGATTGCAAACGCATTAAGATCAACAAAACCTGAATCGATCGCCGCAGAGACTCGTGCGCTCCGCGCTACGTTTGACAACTTACACTATATGATTTGACCTGATTAATTAGTGCCCATCCAGAAACAGGCGCTACTGCGGTCGCCGCAAGTGCGCTACCTTTTGCCAACGGGCACTAATTAAGGACGGGGGTCATGGTTGTCCGGGGGAAACTGCCCATCTGTGATGAAATATCGGAAGGCTTGGAAGTACCCGTTTAATCCAAACGAGGTGCGTAGCTTAACGTAATTTTTGAGGTAGGCAGATGCCAAAAATTCTGCCGATCCCTGCCGCCCCTCCTGAAACCCGCTGTCCAAGAAGTGCTGCAGAAGCGCTTCTGCGGATGTCACCCCACTGCTGGCAAGGTCAGGATACTTCGCCGAATAAAACTCGGAATTAAATACAACACTTGGTTTTCTTCCTTCCGATATACCGCTTTCCAGCCAGTGGGCGCGAAGGCCTGCCACATCCGTTTGTTGATATATGTTTTGCAAGTCCTGGTAGGCGTTCCAATAGTAATCAGTATCCAGTATGGTCTCATCGGTGAGAAAGTAATCGTCAAAATCAAAAGCGGCGCCAGCGCGGTATTTGGC
>JALZUX010000665.1 GCA_023301405.1 Granulosicoccaceae bacterium
GGCCAGCAAAAGCCGTCGCCACACGTTCAAAAAAAACACCATCCTCATGCCTGAGGGGGAAACCGGTGAATGCCTCTACCTTATCGAAACCGGCACAGTGAAGGTATTTGTTGGCGATGAGAATGGCCGTGAGCTAGTCCTTTACCAGGAGGGACCGGGCACGTGCATCGGCGATATTTCCCTGCTTGACGACGGACCACGCTCAGCGTCGGTGGTCACCCTTAAAAAAACCACCGCTTGGTCAATTTCAAAACACGATTTTCTCGAATGCGTGCAGAACAATCCGGCAATGTCTCTTGAGATTATCCGAACACTGACGCGTCGCCTTCGAGATGCCACAGGCGGAATTCGCAGCCTTGCCTTGGACAAAGTCTATCGACGCTTGGCAAACAAACTCATTGTGCTATCTCAGCAAAACGATGCTGGCGAGCTATCGTTACATAAAAAATACTCGCACCAAGATCTTGGCAGCATGATAGGCGCTTCTCGCGAGATGGTTGGGAAAGTGATGGCTTAACTGCTTAGCGGCGGGTACATCGAACTACGCGACAAACACATTTTTATAGTCAGAACCTACCTCGCAACTGGTAGAAACCCGTTAGCGCCCCGCCATAAGCCAACACAGAGTGACATTACTACGTGCGAACAATATTTGCCTACATAAAAGAGCCAATTACTGATTAAAAGGTTCTGTGTAGCTGCTAGTAGTCAGTGAATAATCACGCACCCGGCTTAGCGCCACAAAGGTATTCACTACAATTACCTGCTTCGGATAACTTTGACTTCACTCATGTAGAATATCAACTCACAATTGATGAGCCCACTGAATGAGCACCAACTGGAGTCAAAGCCAACGCTATCCAGATCCGTCTGTCGTCGCTGTGCAGCCAGAATTTGAGCAATACAAACTCCCACTGGCTAAGGTAGAGCGCCTGGCCACTGGACTAAGGTGGTGTGAAGGGCCCGTTTGGCTAGGCGATAGCCGAACGCTACTGTGGAGCGACGTACCAGGTAATTGCATGCACCGCTGGGATGAGCAAACAGGGGTAACTTCCGTCTATCGCAACCCTTCAAATAATGCCAACGGCAACACAAGAGACAGACAGGGGCGGTTGCTTACGTGCGAACACCGAAGCCGAAGCGTCACTCGCACAGAATACGACGGTAGCATCACAACCATCGCTAACGAATATAACGGGCTTCGACTAAATTCGCCAAATGATATTGTTTGTAAGTCTGATGGCTCTATCTGGTTTACAGATCCGAGCTTCGGGATCCTCGGTTACTATGAAGGTGAAAAGGCTGATCCACAGTTACCAACCAACGTTTATCGGATTGACTTGACCGGAGAGATCACACTGGTTATCGAGGGCATGAATCAGCCCAACGGGCTTGCGTTTTCACCCGATGAATCAATTCTTTATCTTGTAGAATCCAGAAGTGAGCCACGCAACATTGTTGCATTTGATGTCCAAGACAACTCCCTTACAAACAAGCGCGTCCTGATTAACGCCGGACCAAAAGGCACACCAGACGGATTTAGAGTAGACATTCATGGCAATCTCTGGTGTGGCTGGGGCATGGGAGAAGCCACACTTGATGGTGTGCATATTTTTAATGCAAGCGGCATTCTCATTGGTCGAATTGACCTACCAGAGCGATGCGCCAATGTTTGCTTTGGCGGGCTTCATCGCAATCGCTTATTTATGGCTGCAAGCTCATCGATTTATTCACTTTATGTAAACACACAAGGGATTGCGGGCGCTTAAACGATGCAGTTACCCACCACTTCAAAAATTGATAGCCACCCTCAAAACCATGAAGCAATTTTCATCAATCAAATCGATGACTGTAAATTCACACGATATATGTTGCAAGTAACATGACCCTATCACTTAGAAAAATGTTTCTTGAAAACACACCTTTATTAGATGTTCGCGCGCCAACTGAATTTCAACAAGGCGCTTTTCCTAACTCGACAAACATCCCACTACTCGATGACGAACAAAGACACAAAATAGGAATATGCTACAAAGAACACGGACAGGAAAAAGCAATAGCGCTTGGATGGAAAATGTTCCCTACAGAACTACGCGAGCAACGCATAGACAGCTGGCGTAAGTTCACACAGGCAAACCCTAATGGATTTCTGTATTGCTTTCGCGGAGGATTGCGCTCAAAGATAACTCGTGAATGGATTGCCGAAACAGGCATCGACTACCCTATGATAGAGGGTGGTTACAAGTCCTTGAGAGCCTATTTGATAGAACAACTGGATCTATACTCTGCAGATTTACCATTCACAATACTTGGTGGAAGAACCGGTAGCGGTAAAACAAAACTACTGCACCAACTAAAGAATCATATAGATCTTGAGGGACTCGCAGTTCATCGAGGCTCAAGCTTTGGCGCCCTGTTGACACCGCAGCCAAGCAATATTGATTTCGAAAATGCACTGTCAATCGATATGATCAAGCACAACGCTAACGCTTCACAAAGAATATTCATTGAAGACGAAGGCCGCCTGATCGGCCGTGTCTGCATACCGCAAACTTTGCGTGAAAGAATGAAGACGTTGCCAGTGATCGAATTGATTGAGACTCTAGAGCATAGAATAGCCGTTGCCGAGTCAGACTATATCACTGACCTTTTAAGCCGATACCAATCCGCTCATGGCGATGAAAGAGGTCTTGAGCTATTTACCGCACATCATCACACCGCACTACACAAAATTCGCAAACGCTTTGGTGGTGATCGGGTGGAAAAAACTCTTGGCCACTTCAACAATGCCCTTGGAGCCTACAAAAAGGAAACGTCCACAGAACACTTCCACCCATACATCAAAGCACTGCTTACCGAGTACTACGACCCGATGTATGATTACCAATTTTCTAAGAAAGATCG
>JALZUX010000666.1 GCA_023301405.1 Granulosicoccaceae bacterium
CCACTGCAAAAGCTAATCGCCAAGTCTATTTCGACAAGCAATGGCATCACACAGCGATCTACAATCGTCTTGAATTACCGGTAAATACAATCATTAACGGGCCCGCCATATTAGAACAGCCAGACACCACGGTTCTTATTGAGCCAGGCCTGCAGGGAAGAGTCGATGAATTTGGCAACACCCTGATAGAAAAAGGATACGCGGTATGAGTCAATCAAATCCGCTGACTAACGCACCTGCTGAATCATGGGATCTAACACGCACTGCCGTGCTCACTATAGACTTACAAAACGATTTTCTACACGCAGACGGTGCTTATGGGCGGGCTGGCCAGAGCAGCGATGCGATTGCCGCGTTACCTGAAAAAGTAGCCCCGCTGATTGCAGCGGTACGTGAGCGCGGCGGTAGTTATATCTCTGCACAATTTACTCTAGTTCCGGGGCCCGGCGGCGAGCCATTAATTGCACCACACCTGAAATCGCTTCGGCCATTTTTAACTAAAGGTGATTTTTGCCCCGGTGGTTTTGGCCACAGATTGGTAGAGCACCTGGCGCCTGCTGACTACACCATAGAGAAAATAGCCTACTCTGCTTTTTATCAAACCCGTCTTGAATACATTATGCGCGCCACTGGCATCGACAACTTGATTGTAGGCGGCATAGTCACCAACGGTGGTATCGCCAGTACGTTGCGTGATGCACACTTACGCAATATACATACAATCATGCTCACTGATGGCTGTGCCGCGTTTAACACTGACGTACACGAAGCCACCGTGCTATCACTGGCAACGGTAACTAAAAACATGAGTTGCGCAGAGTCACTATCATGGTTAACGGCTCACTCATGAGCCCTGTTAAGAGTCCCTTGCATGAATAACTTAGCCACACGCCTTAAGCAAAAAGAAATACTGATCGCCCCCGGTGTGTTTGATGCACTCACCGCTTCTATCGCCACCGACGCCGGCTTTGAAGCGCTTTACCTTAGTGGTGCGGCAGTCGCCTATACACGATTGGGCGGGCCGGATATTGGGCTTACTTCTGCCAATGAGATGGCCGACACTATGGCACTGATTGCCGATCGCGTCAGCACGCCTGTCATCATGGACGCCGATGCCGGGTTCGGTAACGCATTAAACGCACAGCGCACCATGCAACTGTACGAACGTGCCGGAGCATCGGCACTGCAACTGGAAGATCAACAGCACCCCAAACGCTGCGGACATCTGGCTGACAAGCAACTGATCAGCACAGGCGAGATGTGTGGAAAAATTAAAGCGATGGCCGATGTACGGCGGTCAGACAACACGTTAATTGTGGCTCGCACCGATGCTATAGCGGTAGAAGGCTTTGAAGCTGCGATAAGCCGTGCTGATGCTTACCTGAACGCAGGCGCCGATGTACTCTTCATTGAAGCCCCGCAAACACGTCAGGATCTTACACAAATAGGGCAACGCTTTTCCGGTCAAGTGCCTTTACTGGCCAACATGGTCGAAGGCGGTTTCACTCCCATCACCGACGCCGCTGATCTGCAAAGCCTGGGCTTCTCTATCGCTATTTTTCCGGGCGGGATAGTTCGGGCGCTGGCAAGAACCGCACAAGACTACTATGCCAACTTGCATGCAAACGGCTCTAACAAAGCCTTTGCAGATCGCATGTTCGACTTCAACGGCTTAAATAATATTCTGGGTACAGAGCAGATACTTGAACGCGGAAAGCAATATAACGATGAACAAATCTAGCGCTCTGCAACAGTTAGAAATTAATGAATAAAGTAACAAGCACCGTTCTGCCAACGCCAGTCGATAGCTTTGACATCGACACCGAAACTCTGATCATTGGTGCAGGCGCGTGCGGACTCATCGCCGCATTGGCCGCAGCAGAAAAGGGACAGTCGGTGATTGTTGTCGAAGCTGATCCAATACCCTCTGGCTCCACCGCGTTGTCAGCCGGGTTAATACCCGCTGCAAATACCAGCATGCAGCGCGCTGCCGGTATTAGCGACTCACCGCAACAATTCGCCACTGACATTCAAAACAAAGCACACCACGAAAACGCCCAGCCTCTGGTTGACGCACTGGCATCTGGCGCAAGTAACGTTATAGAGTGGCTTACAGATCAACACGGCTTGCCGTTTTCAATCGTCGATGATTTTGACTACCCCGGCCACACCAACCGACGCATGCATGGACTCCCTACCCGATCAGGCAATGAGTTAATCAATGCCCTGCGCAGCGCCTGCGAACACCAAGGCATTGATATCATTTGTAACCGCCGTGCAACCCTTATTTATCATAATGATCTCAGGATAAAAGGCATTACCGTAGCCAACACAGCAGATGGTAGTACAGAATCCATCGCTTGCGATAAATTAATACTGGCCTGCAATGGCTTTGGCGGCAACAAGCAAATGGTAAATGCCAACATGCCCCAGATCGCTGACGCACTCTGGTTTGGTCATTCAGGCAATCAAGGTGAAGCAATAAGTTGGGGCAAACAACTGGGTGCAGCGGTCAAACACTCCGGTGCTTTTCAAGGCCATGGCAACGTAGCACACCCGCATGGCATATTAATAACCTGGGCGGTAATTACTCA
>JALZUX010000667.1 GCA_023301405.1 Granulosicoccaceae bacterium
TAGAGGCGAATAGTTGTTCTTCTTTAACGATTTTGATCGTAATAGCTGGCCGAAAGACCGCGCCCGCAGTAGATCATAGTTCTCGGACAGGCTCCTAGGTGGCTGTCCGAGGACTAGGGTCGTTGCGAGGGTGTGAGATTTCGAGTCAGATATTTCTGATCAATAAAGGCGAATAGTTGTTCTTCTTTAACGATATTGATCGTAATAGCTGGCCGAAAGACCGCGCCCGCAGTAGATCATAGTTCTCGGACAGCCACCTAGTGTGCCGTGCACGAATGAAAAAACCTATAACGATTAACGCCTGCTTCATCGGTAATTAATGCGGTGGCGCAATAGCGGATAAATGCAGCGATTTCGCAATTTCGACACCGCGTAAATTATTGGCATGCATGGACTTGCTAACTGCTTCTGCAAAGCGGTTAGGAGCCTCTATTGATCAGAAATATCTGACTCGAAATCTCACAACTTCACCACGCCCCCAGTCTTGGGCAGCACCTAGTCAAGCTTTAAATCAAGTAACTGCAGTTCACTGTAAAGGTGATCAACCTCGTGTGGCTCTACCCGCTCCGATCTGAAATAACGCGGCACTGGCAGCGATTCATGCGTTGCATCAGAGGTTGGATTTGTTACAAAGCGGCCGTCAGCGGCCAATACCGAAGGACTCTGCGGCAATAATGCATCCGCAAGACGCTGCGCATGAACAGAAAAATGTTTAAAGTCACTGGCGTACATCAGGTCATACCAGGTAATGTGCTCAGCTTTCCTTTTTATAGAAAAAAATAGCAGGTTTTCATAGCCATCTGCCCGCAACAAATAGGGGGTTAACGGTTGCGATGACATATCGTCGAGTATCACCTGCTCATGGGTTGGTACCAGATCATGTATCGTTAAAGCATCGGTCACGAGATCAAGCGAAGGCGATGATTTCTTTTGCCACAGATAGCGATGATCTTCCAACACCTTCAAGCCCACAGAGTCCTGAATTGCCAGTGGCTTAGGCGAGTTTGTCAGTGTGGCGTAAGTCATCATTGGGTCTGCAATTGAAGAGGCCAGCATATCGCGGCCCAGCCCCATGCCGCGCAGTGAGCGGTCTAGATACCAGGAACTCATACTGACCATACGCTCTGTGCGACGACCCACTTCAGCAGAACCCACCAGGCGATCTGAATAGACCATGCCGCAAAAACCCAGCACCTGACCATCAGCTTCTACTATTCGACCATAATCAGGCTTTTCATCAAGCCATTGGTAGGTCATCAGCTTGCGCCAGCGCTCCACCGGTATTTTCGAGTTCATTTTGCTATGTAGCAATGTGCAGATACCATCGATATCGGCCTCGTTGGCGGCACGTACAAACGCCTTCATGAGCCAACCCCGAACAGTGCTGCAACATCATTACACCATCGTGCTGCCGGGTGACTGTTGATGTGTTCCACCAACTGCTCGCTAAACACCCAGCCTTCGTCATCAAGATCAATGTGGTGAGTAAGATAACCAGTGGGTTCGGCAGCGTCGACAGTTCCGCTTCGGCGTGCTTTCAAGTGCTCAACAAGCTGATTAATGGTTTTTGCTTCGCCCTTAAACTTTGCACCTGTTTTCCAACGAATGAGATCACAGTGAGAATTCACAACAACAAAACCAGCGGACTGCATACCGCTTTCACGAGGTCCAAAACCCGACACACCACAAAAACCACGCTTAGCCACTGGTGCGAGCAACGCCGGGTCCATATGATTCCAAGGTGGCACAATAACCGGTATAAAGTCTTCGGCAAATAGCGCATTAAGGCGTGAGCGACCACGATCAAGATCGTCGAGTACCACTTGTTCACCACGATGCAAGCCTAGTTCCCATGCGCCCTGCCCCTGACCACGGGTCGCATAGTTAATATGTTCGTAACCATGCTGCGCAACCTTAACATGGGACGCTGCTTTCACAACTGCCACTAGGTCTTCCCGAGCATTAGCTGGTATCACCGCTAACAGTAACCCGGTTGTTGCAGTGATTGAAATCAGCTGATCAAGTTTCGGTCCTGGTGCAACAGCATCATCATCACGCCACCACAAGTCGGCGATTTTGCTACTAGCCGCCCACTGATCAAGTTCAGTATTAAGTGTTTGCCACGGATCCATAATTACGCTTGTCGTTACAGGAACCGTAATCATACTCTATGTTGGCTGCTATATTAGATGTCGCCTTCGGTGGGAGTCACTTTTCAAACACGAAAACTAACGAAAAGTGTTCTTGCGACTAATCGGCCCTGCGCGGGCCTTGGGATATGTTGAGATTGATCGCTCCAGGGGGTCGCGCAAACAGGCATCATGTCTGGCAGCGATCATAGTGCCATCCATGGCACTATGACCCCCCTTACACGAACAATCTCAAAACCGATTAAAAGCGCGCGGTAGATCGACAGGCTCGGCCTTTGGCCATTGCATACGTGTTGCTTAAAGATGGCGACGCGGCCCTCGCAAACCTCTGGTCCTTTATTTAACGTATAACTTTAAACTTATAAAAAGTATTGAAGGCTACAGTAAGAAAACTCTGGGGCCAGATATTTTGCCTACTATTCTTGCGCTGACTAAAATGCCCAAGCGGGTTGTGTCTGTAGATTTCTAATAGCGCGATTACGGCAGCGTAAACGATTGATACGGCGATACCGGTTTCTAGTAACAGCACAAAAGCGTTATGTTGCGCTAGATGATCTATTGGGTTGTAACAGGTTGCATGCCTGAGTGGTCGCAATGCGCGCTTGTTTCCGGATGGGCACTAAACTAGCGACCTGCTCAATTCATTCGAGCAGGTGCCATTGTTACTAGCTAAGTTTGATACGGGTCAAGTGAATCTCGTAAGCCATCGCCAAGGAAATTGAACGCCAGCACCACCAGAATAATCGGTAGCATCGGGATGGCGGTCCATGGGTAGATCTCAATGGCGGCCAGGTTTTGCGCATCATTCAACATAACTCCCCAACTCACCGCCGGGGCACGCAAACCAAGACCAAGGAATGATAGCGCTGTTTCACCAAGAATCATGGCCGGTATTGAAAGCATTGCACTGGCGATCAGGTGGCTGGAAAAGTTTGGCAACATATGATTTGTTATAATACGTGATGGCTTGGCTCCCATCATTTCAGCAGCCTGAACATAATCTTCCTCACGGAGACTTAGAAATTTTGCTCTGACTGCACGCGCCAAGCCGGGCCAGTCAAGTAAGCCAAGAATAAAAGAGATCATAAAAAAGACGGCAACCGGCCCCCAGTGTGATGGCACTGCCGCTGACAATGCCAGCCACAAGGGCAGCTCAGGCAGAGATCTTAATATTTCAATTACCCGTTGAATTGCCCAGTCGGTGCGACCACCAAAATAGCCGGCAAGACTGCCGAAGCCAACACCCAGAAAGAAAGACACACAAATGCCAATCAAGCCAACGGTCAACGACAACTGGGCACCGTAGAGAATCCGTGAAAAGACATCACGCCCAAGGCGGTCTGAGCCAAATAAAAATACGGTCGCATCACCAGGTGCACAGAAAAGATGGCGGGTAGACTTAATCAGGCCAAACAAACGATACTCGCTAGCGTGACAGAAAAGCTCTAGTTTGACGGGTTGGGTAGGATCTTGTTCGTAGGTCCAGCGGAAATTTTCAAGGTCTGCAGTGGCAATTGTCTTATATACGTGAGGACCAATGAATTCGCCTTCATGCATAAATGAAATTGACTGAGGTGGCGCGTACAGATGATTGGCATCTCTTTCTTTAGCGGTATACGGTGCAATGAAGCCGGCAAATGGCAGCATCAAATACGACAGCAATAGAAACAGCCCTGAGATCAAGCCTAGTTTGTGCTTTTTAAAGCGACGCCATATCAGTACCCAGCTTGGAGCATCGAACTCGGGGTGGTCAAGCTGCAGCGCTTCTTCATCGGGGTTGTAGGGCGCACTGTTAACGTAACGCTCATCGGGTAAAGTGCTCATCGATTGCGCGCACCGAATCTGATCCGTGGATCAAGTAACACCAGTAACATATCTGACACCATTGTTCCGATTAGCGTTAGTGCTGCCACAAACAACAAAATAAAGCCTGCCAGAAATTGATCCTGCGACTTTAATGCAGCGAGTAAAGCCGGGCCAATCGTCTGCAATCCCAACACTACTGACACCAGCACCGACCCGGAAATTAACGAAGGAATCAGGTTTCCAATATCAGCTACAAACGGATTAAACGCCACCCGCAACGGATACTTTGCCAGCAGCTTTACCGGCGGTACACCCTTGGCCCATGCTGTGGTTACATAAGGTTTATTCAATTCGTCGAGCATATTCGCCCGCAGTCGCTGCATCATTGCTGCAGCCCCCGCCGTACCAATCACAAAGGTGGGTACTATAAGATGCAACAGCACCGACTTGATTTTTTCAAAGCTCATCGGCTCCCCTTCAAACTCCGGCGCCATCAGCCCACCAATAGGCAGATCGAAGTACTTGTTGCCGTAGTAAAACAGAATTAACGCCAATAAAAAGTTGGGGGTCGCAAGACCAATATAGCCAACGAAAGAAGACACATAATCGATCCAGGTACGAGACTTCGCCGCTGCCAGCACACCGAGTGGCAAGGCCACCATATAAACAAACAACACCGCCACAATGTTGACCAGTATCGTCATCCATATCGCACCGCCAACGACCTCGGAAACCGGCTTGTTGAATTCAAATGACCAGCCGAAGTCTCCTTGCAGAATACCGGAAAAACCGTGCGGTCCAGGCCACGCTCCCAACCAGATGAAATACTGCTCAGGCAGCGAGCGATCAAGTGCGTATTCGTGCCGCAGGAACTCAGCCTTGGCTACCCCTGACTCCTGCCCCGTGGAACGGAGCTCGGCAATCTGGTTGGAGAGATAGTCACCGGGCGGCAAATTAATAATCAAAAAGATTAATGCAGACACCAATAGCAGCGTCAGCATCATTGTCGCGACCCGACGCAATGCAAATAGGATTATATCCATTAGTGGCTTTTCCGCCTGATCAATTTGGAATCAGCACCCACTATAAAGATTCGTCACTGCTGAAATAGAATTCGTCCGGTCGATGAACACCAAAGTGCGCCCCTGGCTGCCACGCCCACAAAGCAACTTCAGGCACATTTCTCAAACGATTTGAAACCACAATTGGCTGGGGTGTTTCGGCAATGATGCCAATACCGTATAACTGATCCGAATGAATATCTAACATGCTCTTCCAGATCTGCGTGCGCTCATCTTCACTGCTGGCATCAACCCACTGCTCTGCGTATCTCAGTAGCTGTATTGCCTCTTTCATATCAGGCTTTTCACCGGCATCACCGCCGGTTTGATAAAACTGACCCCACTTTGGCCAGGCAAAAAACTCCTGTTGCGTTGGCGCTAAATACTCTGGCGAAGTATTGGCTGTAGGGAGACCGTTATCCCAGCCATACCAGACAGCCGCCATTGTAGCTCCTGAGTTTACGTGCATTCTGAGGTTATCGCGGTCCAGTGGTCGCATAATCATTTCGATTCCAAGATCCCGCCATGTATCAGCAGTTATCTGCAAAGCGTTTTCCACTTCCTGACGCTCACCGGCGGTTTCAACCACCAGTCGCATTGGGCGACCATCGGAAAGCAAACGGATGCCGTCCCCTTGCCTTTCGACTAAACCCATTTCGTCAAGAAGTCGATTACCGTGATCGATATCGAATTCAGACCATGCCATTTGATTTTTTTTATCGTATAACGGGCTGGCAGCCAGGCAGCTCATTCCGCCCTCTACGCCAAGCCCGAAGTACAGCGCACGGTTGATCATGCGTCGATCAATACCCATTGATAGTGCACGCCGGAAACGAACATCGCGCAATACGGTTCGCCACACGGGATCAGCAAAATTCAGATTCGGGTAAACAGCCATCTGCGAGGCGGTTCCATTTGACCATAGCAATACGCGGTAGTTACCGCCGTCTAGCTCGCCTTTTTTTAATATAGAAACATCACTGAAACCCAGCCCACGCGCCTGCAAGTCAGCCTCACCAGCATTGGATTTTGCAGCAATCAGACCACCACCGACCACGCTCATTTCGACCTTGTCGATGTAGGGCAATTGTGTGCCCGCGCTATCTATGCGGTGATAATATGGATTGCGTACAAATATTGGGCGATTTTTACTGCTTTCAGGCGAAGACATCCAAGGCTGCAAAGTGGGCAAGTCCGGGTTATTAAACTTGTACATGTTGTCGAGTTTATTATGCAAGGAATTCCAGCTGCGCACCCGTTGCGATAGCACTTCCTGCACTAGATTATCTCTGTCAGCATAGGTCTTGTGGAATTGCTCGAGGTAATGTCTTGGACGAAATATAAACGGCGGTCTCGCTTCGGCAAGCAAGGGTAGGAAATACGGGTTGGGTTTGTCCCATTTATAGATCACAGTATAAGCGTCGGGGAAACTCACCACTGGCAAACGGCCGTCCACTCGCATGAATTGCGGCGGGCCCGACGGTGATAAATCAGGATTATTGGCAACATCAACCCACCAGTACTGAAAGTCTGCTGATGTAAACGGGTGACCATCGGACCAACGGTGCCCTGGCCGCAAGTTCAGCGTAAAAACCCGGTCATCCTCTATATCAATGCTCGCCAGAATATCGGGCTTAAGTGAATAGTTATCGTCGTAAATCACTAGGCGTGAATATCCGAAAACAACCATTTGACGGATATCTTTACTTCGGGAAACCATGGTTCGTAACGTGCCGCCTTGCACACCGAGCTGCCGGCCTTTGGCCTGCAGATCAACCACCAGCGGTTGCCGCGGAATTCTGTCTGCTACCGGTGGCAACTCACCATTGGCAACTTGTTCACTCCAAAGCGCGCTTTCAACAGCTACCGGCGTGGCGAAAACCTGCACAGGAGCCAATGAAAAACACAGCCAAATTACAACCTGACGTACACGCGCCAGGCTCAAAGGATTAGACATGTGTTCTCACCATATGATTTGCTTCGTACTCTATTAGCGGTGGCACCGCACCATCTGTGTAGCGAAAAGCATCAGGCCATGTATCTGGCTCGCCGGCGCCTAATGCAACGGTTTCCAAGTCTATCGGGCGATGAATGTCAGGCTCCGGGTGTGCGGCGATTAACGCCTGCGTGTACGGATGCTTGGGGTTGGCCAGTAATAATTCAGGAGGAGCCTGCTCAACTACTCGACCACGACGCATCACCGCGACTTCATTAGCAATACGCGCCACCACTGCTAGATCGTGCGAAATGAATAAATAAGAAAGCTGTAATCGATCACGAATATCTTCTAGCAGATCAAGAATTTGAGCTTGTACTGATACATCAAGTGCCGAAGTGGGTTCGTCGCAAACCAGCAGGCGCGGCTTCAACGCCAGAGCCCGTGCAATAGATAAGCGCTGCCGCTGACCACCGGAAAACGCGTGCGGGTACCGACGCAGCATTGATGGGTCAAGCCCGACTTGCTCAAGTAATTCAACAGCGTAGTCGCGACGCTCAGCTGGTGTTCCAATGTTATGTATTTCAAGCGGCTCCGTCAGCGCATCGACAATTTGCATTCTGGGACTCAGCGATGAGTGCGGATCCTGAAACACCATTTGCGCTTTGCGCTGAAAATCACTGCGCTGTGCAGTACTGAGCGACTGCACGTCAATGGCATCGGCGTCTGTGCTTTCCTTGAAAAACACGTGCCCGCCTTGATCAACAGACTCGGCCCCTAAAGCAATGCGCGCGCAAGTGGATTTACCCGAGCCGGATTCACCGACAATTGCCACCACTTTACCGCGGGGCACATCTAAGTTGACATTATCAACTGCTAGAAGACTTCTTTTGGGCGTCCATGCGCCGCCCTGCTTGACCTTATATGTTTTGCTTATGTCACGCAGACTGAGGATGATATCGGTTGCTTTCGGTTGCACTACGGGCTGAACAAACGCTGGTATCACCGGCGCCGCTGCAAATAATTTTTTTGTGTAATCGTGTGCCGGTGAACCCAGCACTAAGCCAGATGACCCTGACTCCATCACATGCCCCTTATTCATCACCACGACCTGATCGGCCATGTTCGCCACCACACCCAAATCGTGGGTGACTAATATAAGCGCCATGCCAGATTCAGCTTGCAACTTTTTCAGCAAACCCAGCACTTGCGCCTGAGTGGTCATATCGAGTGCGGTAGTGGGTTCGTCGGCAATGAGCAATTCAGGTTTGGCAACAGTGGCCATAGCGATCATCGCACGCTGCTGCATTCCACCGGATAATTCAAACGGATACGCATTAAAAGCGCGTTCAGGGTCATTGAAGCCAACGTGCTCAAATTCAGCAAGTGCCTGGCGCTTCGCGTCGCTATTAGAGCAATTGCGATGCAGCTTTAATACCTCACTGACTTGATCACCGATTCGATGTAGCGGAGACAAAGATCGCATTGGTTCCTGAAAAATCATCGACACGCAATCACCGCGTATACCACGCAGTTTGCGCTCGCTAAGTTTGGCTAAGTCGATGTCGGTACCGCGACTGCTGAGGATCATCTGGCCGCTGCGGATCTGCGCCGAGGAGGGAAGGATTCGCAAGATTGCACGGCAACTCAACGTTTTACCAGAGCCGGATTCACCCACCAGCGCAAGTGTTTCACCGGCATTAACCGAAAAACTCACTCGGTCAACCGTAGGCTGATTGTTACCAAACCCTATGGACAAGTCGTTTACACGTAATAGCGACTGCATGGTATCCTTGACTTGAGCACTGTGATCTGTTTTGAGGGGCGCTAAACATGAATTTCCGCCTCCACGATTCGCACGCACACTCATAGTTGTAAAAGGCTCTTCCGACCCCAAGATAGCGAGCGGTGAGTTTCTCCAGTGCGATGATCCCATGAAAGCATGCATGCAGGCAACTACGAAGTATCGTGACGTCACAAATGTAAGCTGCTGACGTTACTACGCTAGCCGATCAGTCACCTCTTCTTCACCCTCCTTCAAGAATGGTCAGACCTCACATTAATGGAAACTAACTTAGTCAAGTACATCTGGACGTACAGCCGTAAGCAGCAAGTAGTGATCATCGCCACAACACTGCTCTCCTTTCCCATTCTGTACCTAACGCTCGAACTACCAAAAATTATCATTAATGATGCACTGAGCGGTATGTCAGCGCAGAAGAGCCTGCTTGGCTGGCAGCTTGATCCAGTCGCCTTTCTAACCGTCCTGTGCCTATGCCTGTTGGGCTTAGTAATCACTAACGGTATTATCAAAATGCGCCTTAATACATTTAAAGGGGTGATCGGGGAAAGGCTGATCAGACGCCTGCGCTACACATTGATACAAAATATTCTGCGTTTTCCGCTGCCTTATTTTTCCCGTATATCGTCCGGTGAATTGATTAGCTCGGTAACCGCTGAAACCGAGCCTCTGGGCGGGTACATCGGTGAATCCATTGCGATGCCTTTGTTTCAGGGCGGCACCATGATCACCGTGCTAATTTTTATGTTTATGCAGGATTTGATACTAGGGATGATTTCTATTGCGCTGATCCCTGTGCAAGCTTATCTCATTCCAAAACTGCAGCAACAGGTAAACACGCTTAAAAAAGAACGTGTACGTCACGTGCGAAAGCTGTCAGAGCAAATTGGTGAATCGGTGGCAGGCTCTACCGAAATTCGTCTGCACGGCACCCAACCGTACACACTAGCCGGCTACTCACGTCGCCTTGGTGATTTATTTGAAATTCGGCTGAAGATCTTCAAAAAGAAATACTTTATGAAGTTTCTCAATAACACCATCAGCCAGATTACACCTTTCATGTTTTATCTGTTTGGCGGCTACCTGGTGATTAGAGGCAATCTCACCATCGGTGCACTGGTTGCAGCGATTGCCGCCTACAAAGAATTAACCAACCCATGGCGAGAGCTGCTCAACTACTATCAACTTCATGAAGACAGCAAGATAAAGTATCAGCAGATCGTTGAGCTGTTTAATCCCGACCAGCTGGTCGACGTCGACGAAGTAGAAACCGTCGACGAAGCAGTGGCGCTAAAAGGCAAGCTAACGCTTGACTCAGTGTCGTGGCGGGATGAGAACGGATCAACCGTGCTTTCCGGTATATCACTCAATATCGCGGCGGGAGCCACCATTGCCATCACCGGCGAATTTGCCGCGAGAAGAGCGCACCTTGCGCACCTGCTTGCCGGCATTGAAGAACCTTATTCCGGCTCAATACAGATGGACGACCAAATCATGGGGCAGATTCCTGATTCCATACTGCGCCGTCGAGTAGCAATACAAGGCCATGATCCTCACATGTTTGTTGGCACCATCTCTGAGAACGTAGAGTACGGTCTGCTTCAGCATGAGCCTGATCAACAGGCTGATAATGTTGATCAAAAAATGCTCACAGAAGCCTTTGACGCCGGCAACCGGGCGCCGCTTGATAACGGCTGGCTAGACTATCGTCAAGCCGGAGAAAAAAACAGAGAGCGATCAGCTCAATGGCTTCAGCGGGCAATCAATGCAACAGGTGCGGGCCCGGTAGTCACCGAACGCAGATTGGCCGAAGTATTCGACCCCAAAGCGAAACCAGACCTTGCTATCAGCCTGCTGATTGCGCGTTCAGAAATACGCCGGCGGCTGGCGCTAATGCCAGAGGCCTCTCATGTTGCCTATTTTGACCCCGAAGTCTTTAATCCCAATGCCAGCATTCTGGAAAATATATTATTTGGTGTGGCGATCGATAAGCGGCTAAACAGTGAGACATGCGAGATTCACCCCTACCTGCGTGAGATCATCGATAAGCAACTATTAACAGCTCGCGCAACACTGGTTGGATTGAAACTCGCAAGGCACCTGGTAAGCGCTTACGATAACAATACATTATCGCATCTGGAACTCGAACACTTTCATTTATCTACCGACGGTATGGTCGAACGAATCAAGGCCACCCTCGATACCTATAAATCCGGCACCGCACTGACCGAGGTAAACCGATGCTTGCTGATGTCATTGTTCCTGCTGCTGGTACCAGAACGCCATACGTTTGTGCAATTAACTGATCGCGCCATCGGTCGAGTTGTTCAAGCACGGCGGGACTTTCAGGAATTTTTACCAATTGAACTAGATAACACGGTAAATCACTTCTGGGAGTCTAGCTACCACCCCAACCTGACCGTTAAGGACAACTTGCTGTTTGGCCGAATTTCGTCCAGCAACCCTGCCGCTAGCCGTGCGATTGATGAAGTAATTGAGCATGTCATCAAAGACCTTAAACTTGATGATGCACTCCTGCTACTGCTAGGAGAATCACAGGTGGGAATCAGCGGATCGCGTTTACCACTGATTGCAAAACATCGCTTAGCGCTGGCGCGATCACTATTGAAAAAACCGAGCGTGCTAATTTTTCACGATGCGCTATCACTAGTAGATGCGGCAGAAAAACAATCACTCAGGCAATCCGTGCGTGCGTTACTTCCAGAGTGCACAATAATCTGGATATCCAATGAAGTTGAAAAACCGCAAGACTTTGAGCAAGTCTATACCTTCACAGAAGCCGGCCCCCTGGTGCTACAGGGCTCGTATGGACCAAGAATAAACCCCGCGGCCATTACATCAGACAGCTCAACACGTACCACAGACCCGTTAGACTTAATTTCAAATTCTACTCTATTCAGTGAATTATCCCACGCCAACCAGCGCCATATCGCCGACCACAGCAGACTAGTGACCCTGGAAGCCGATACGTGTGTCTATGAAATGAGAGACAACGCCGACTCCGCCTGGCTGGTAGTATCGGGAGAAGTTCAGACCAGCCAACCGAAGGTTCATGGATCATCAATGATTGGCACTTTCCAACGACCCGATGTCTTTGGTGCTTTGGATGTATTGGCCGACTCGCCCAGAATGATGACGGCAATTACCTCACAGGAGACTGTAATGCTTCGTATAGATGCTTCAGCGATAGAGTCAGTTGCATTGAGCGACCCTCAGATATCACGAACGCTATTACGATCATTGTCGAAGCAATGGCTTCCACAAAATGCAGCCTAAGATATTCCTATTCGCAACTGCACCCTACTTCGACACCCTTTATTCCTTAAATTGTAGTCAACTTGGTTGATGAGTCGAGATCGCGCTACACATACACAGGTAATTGAGCACAAACTACAACGCCCATGGACGCGGCCGTTGTGCTCTGGATAGTGACACATAATTTTTTGCGAATAGGACAATAATAACAACTAAAAATTTACCGACAATCTGAATGCGAAAATCTCTAAGACAGCGTTTGGGTATCAATTACCCGGTCAAAATGGCTAGTGTCATCAAGCGTACTGGTGATCCAGATTATCGATGTCCCGGGCAGTAAGCGACGGATATTTTCTTTGATTCTGAATTGCTCTACCTCTGCGTAGGCATTAAGCCCTTCGTTAAATACGATTAGCTCAGGCTTTTTTATCAGAACTCTGGCTAAAGGCAAGTTCTGACGCGAAGTGGCTGACAAGCGTGACCCTGAAATACCAGCGGCGGCGCTACGAAGTGTGAGTAGCATAATGTCTCTGGACAAATCTGCGCCCTTGATCACCCGATCAACCAAATCAAGAAGGGGGTTGAGTGCCTGGCTGCTTATGTTATTTGGCAGCAAACCGAACAGCAGATTCTCAACTACCGTCAACCCCGGGTGAAACTGGCTATATTCGAACCGCTGCAAAAGAACACGCTGAGATCTATCAAGCACATTGTCTATCTCATCTCTAATAAACATGATCCTACTGACAACTGAACCAGGTAGCTGAATATCCGGATGATCATCAAGCACCAGATTAAGAAACAACAGCAACAAAAAGTGCCTGTCCCGCTCATTAAGTTGACCTGAAGGTTTCTTTAATGCGGTGCGCGCACAAACCGCTATTTCTTCGGCTTGAACCTCAGAGCTTAGCTTAAACACCTGCATGGTCTGCTCACGGGTTACTTCAGACGCTAGACCTCGGGTAATTATAGTGGCGATCTGTTTACCGATTTGCTCAACAATATGATCAAACCCGTTGTAGGATAAAATACGGGCAACCGCTTTTGAGCAGATAGCGTCGCCGGGAGTTGTGCTGTGATCGGTTAATTTTCC
>JALZUX010000668.1 GCA_023301405.1 Granulosicoccaceae bacterium
TTTTTTATCAATTCGGTGTGTGCAACATCGATAGGATCATCTTTAAGCTCAAGATCCTGATGGCAGGCGCTACAAAACACAATTCCATTACTGACTTTTTCGTTCACGTGTTCGTTGTGACAACCTAGACAACTGGTAGCATCAACCACTGCCTTCGCTTCGGCGAATCGAGGTTCTCTGAATCGATAGATAGGATGGCGGTCGTTGGGGCGTTCGTGACATGTCAGGCACTCTACCGAGGTGACTTTCTGATAACCAAAGTCTGCCGGATGCTCTCGCTTACCTAGCAGATATTTGGCGTTCGCCTGTATTTGCTGGCGAAGTGTTCCTTGGCTTTTCACATGGCAATCGGCACATACTAAATCTTGATGTGCATGTTGTATGGTGCCAGCAGAGAAGTACTGGTCATCTTTCTCAGTGAACAAAAATACCAGCCCATACAAAACGAATGGTATCGAAACAGCAAGGGCAGTAACTCGTAATTTATTCATTTTATTCTATGCTTGTCGTTCGCAGCCGATCCATAGCTTGGGTTGCAAAACTCTCTAACTACCCACTATGACCCGTTGATTACATAGAAGTTTTATCATTTTATTATCAAGTTTTATTTGATGAATTTGTTATAAATACACTAGGGAATCTATGAATGCACTTTGGATTTTAAGCCGCATAGCCCTGTACATCCGGCGTTATAAATACTTTATAATTTCTTTACAAATCGTACCGGACATACATTATTTTTTGCAGTAACGAATTGCAAAATTAAACCCTATCAGAGCCACTGCTATATGCTGGCTAACCACTGGTTTCACTCACCCTTCTTCACTAAGGCAAGCGCCTGTCAAGTACTCTAGACAAACTTATAAAATGCTTCCTCATAGGCCGCTCAGAATTCAAGGGAATCATTGCTGCCAAATTGTCTAATAATCTAACTACCGAAAAGAAAAACGACAAAGCGCCCAATGTTCTACAAACACTCCATCAAGAAAAAATATTAGACGTCAAGTCTTGGCAAAGTACACAAAGGTTAGACCTGGTCGACGGGAATGATTTTGACTTACCAATAAGGATGCATGCCAAAGCATGCGCTTTACCCGGACCCGCCTGAGCCCGCGCATTGTCTCCTCACCGGAGAGAAAATTAAGGCACACAAACAGAAATCAGATAATCAGCACGAGACCTTGTCAGGAGTGTTGAACGCCAACACGCCAACGTGGTTCATGCATAAAGAGCTTTGGACATATTGGCAAGACTAAGAGAGTGGACAAAAAAACCAATGAATCGTCAGTGGCGATAGTCATAAATTTGTGTGTTAAGTAAGTGCTATTGCTAATTGAAGACAAGATAACTAAACACGCTATAAATTTTGATTTTAGATATTCATCTTAGCCAACAACAACTGCTTGTTATGGTTGACCCGGTGGAGATTGAGCAAGTCATTTTCAACCGTATTCAAAACGCACTAGATAAGCTAGACACTGAAAAGGAATCACCCTATCCCATTGAATTGTCGACTATCAGAGTGGGAAATCAGGCTATCGTCTGGTTATAGATGAATCTTCTATTATGAGAAGATTCATGAGAATCAGGCCTTTATATTTAATTGAGAAAACACTAACTGAGTAATCTCATTGCGTTAGAAATAGTGCTTAGGCACAAGCCCTTTGTCGCGCGCCTGACGCGCTAGATCTTCGCGATAGTCTGGGTGAGCGATGGAAGTCAGAAGACGAGTGCGATCAGCGACTGACTGCCCCTTCAGGTTTACACACCCGTACTCCGTAACCACATACATTTGGTCCATACGCGGTGTTGTGACGGTATTACCTGGCGTCAGGTTAAGCACAATGCGGCTACGTTTGACATCGCCTTTTTCGAACACCGAAGACAGACAAATAAAGGACTTTCCGCCGCGCGAGGCATAGGCGCCCCGCACAAACTGTAGTTGCCCTCCCGTGCCGCTGATATGCCTGAACCCATCAGACTCGGAGGCCGCTTGGCCGGTGAGATCGATCTGCGTTGTGTTGTTGATTGCCACGACTTTTTCATTGCGCATGATGTTGTGCGGTAAGTTTGTGTAATCAGACTGTCGCACAGAAAAAGCCGGGTTGTCATTAACTGTATCGTACAGCGATTCACTGCCAAGCGCGAAGCTGTAGACATGCTGGCCTGTGTCCATGCTTTTGTTTGAGCCATTAGCCTGACCGGAACGCACCAGATTGACCATGCTGTCGGTCAACATCTCGGAATGAAGTCCAAGATCTTTTACATCACTATCAAGCAGCGCTGCACACGCCGCATTCGGCATGCCACCGATGCCTACCTGAATACAGGCGCCGTCTTCAACTTCATTGGCGATCAGTTTGCCAACAGCAAGATCGACGTCAGTGAGCGGAGTATCCGGCAACGTTGCGGGCGGAGCACCGTCTCCCTGTATCGTGAAGTCTACTTCAGACGCATGAACCGCGTGTTCTACGCCGTGAGATAACGGCAGGCTGTCGTTGATTTCGATAACAACACACTTTGCGCTTTCAACGATGGCTCTGTTCCAAAGGCCGTTACCACCAAAGTTAAACCAGCCGTTCGCGTCTACTGAACGCGCCTTTAAAACGCAAACGTCGATCGGCGGCAAAAAGCGGCGATAGTAATCGGGGATCTCGCCAAGGTTGACTGGCATGTAGTGCCCGATACCGGCGTCGGCGGCTTTTCGGTCGAGCGCCGAGTAGTGCCAGCTAAACCACGTAAAATGCTTTCCTTCTGGATCAGCGTTAAGCACTGCCCGAGGCTTAACCGAGATGCAGGAACGAATCTTCACGTCGCGAAGCTCACCACTGCGGGCGGCAAGCGCCTTGTCAAATACATCAGGCTGGTTGATTGTGGAGGAATACTCGACCCAGTCACCTGACTTAACTAGGTGCGCTGCCTCCTGCGCCGATATGGATTTTGGCTCTTTGCCGCCAGAGTTGTGTTGCATTGTTGTCTCGCCCTGAATTGATGCAGCACCATAGTGCCTGCAACAATTTACTGTCAAAAAAAAACCAACCGCGTTCACTACGTACGGCCAATCATAATCCCGTTGACGTGTTCTGTTAACCGGTCATACCGCTAAAGCGGCGTCACCGGGATTTTGGTTTGGCCCACATGGAAATAAACAATGGTGAGTTCACCACTTATATCAGGAAAACCCTTAAATTACTTGTTGCTTTAACTAATAACGCTTTTAGCTTTGATCTACCTTGCTAAAGACCCCGGTACTAAAAATAGCCACCAGTAGTGTTAGGAATACGAGGCTAAAAATAGTGCCGACCTCTCTCTAGTCGTATTATCCCACAGAATGCTGACCAACGTGACCGGCCCAATGCTCATCAGTACAATGGGCTATCCATCAACCACCAGATGGCCAGCGCGTGAGCGCCGGGAAGTTTCCAGACTTTTTTTCTGACCACCTTGGCAGTGATTGGCCAGACAGCACCACTGTTAATTTCTTCAGCTCTATGCCTACCCTCCGAAAGCCACTTCTACTCAAAAATTTCTTTATTAAATGCCTCTACGCTAAATACTAACCTTAGCGCGAGTTTTGCTCTGACTTCCTCTACAACGATTAGCGCTTTACCTGCAACGTGTTTAAAATTCACGGCTACTGTACGGGTACAAATACTGATCTGGTATTTACTCCCCATGAGAGACAGCTCAACAACGCAACGCGTCGAAGTTGATACAATCCCGCCCATTCTAGGGAGATCAAAATTCATGGACCACTGCATCACTGATTTGGTA
>JALZUX010000669.1 GCA_023301405.1 Granulosicoccaceae bacterium
ATCGTTAAAGAAGAACAACTATTCGCCTCTATTGATCGAAATATCTGACTCGAAATCTCACACCCTCGCAACGACCCTAGTTCTCGGACAGCCACCTAGTTGGATGGGCATTACGTTAAGTCGTGATATAGATTTTTATCGACAAACCCAGGCTGCAGCAGCAATGAAAAAAGCTGCTATTTTTGTAGCCATCACATCTGACTGGGTGGGGCCTGCTTCAAAGGATTGGTTTGCCTAGGCCACTGCTGAGTCAGGCAATACGCTTTTGCGGGCTTCCAACAGGTCTTTCATGTAGAGCTCTGTAAACTCCGGATGAGGCTGTACGGTGTAGACTTTTTTCGTAGGTCAATGCGGCGTATTTACAAAAGCTAATAGACCCGGTTGCCTTAGCGCCCGGTGTTAGTTCGACTACCTGATGCCATGCGTAAAGCGTTAGCTCTTCACTTAGTTCATCCAGCTTATATTCCACTCGATCAACAGACCACCCACCGGAGTACTTTTCGACTCTTCCGCCCAGAGCCTGCGCTAAAATTTGATGGCCGAAACAAATGCCAACGATCGGAACGTCATTTGAATAGGTGTCGCGAAGAAAGCTTCTAATAGAGGGATCCAGGGAAGGTCTTCATAAGCACCGAATTTAGACCCTGTAGTTAGCTATCCATCAGCGCTATGTATCGAAAGGGGTAATTCACCTTCCTGTGTTGCCCAGCTTAAAAATTCAAATCCTTGTCGGGCCAGCTGGCGTGCAAAAGCATTTGCGTAGTTGCCGTGTGTCGACATGGTGTTTTCCGGTGGATAACTAGTTTGAAGAATGCCAATTTTCACAATGACTGCTGGGTGATGGAGGATGCTAAATGTGGCCTCGTTATGGGCGCGAGAGCAACCTTTGGAAAAGTGACCTGATAATTTACGTTGGGAAGCGGTTGCTGGTTGCCGCAACGGCGCTCTGGCTGGATAATAGCAATGTTGTGGTGCACGGTTTGCTATAGGCTCGAAAGGCAAAAGGCCCGTGCCACACTTGGGTCAAGCATAGGATGAGGTGTAGAAAATTGACGTGCGGCAATCTTATGAAAAGGCGAATTCCTCGTTGATTACTTCACAGCAGGATTTACTAATCCGATTGCAAGCTAGCGAGCAGCAGGCATCATCTGGGCAATCCGCTAACTATTCTAAATCCTGGTTCAAGTGCCTGAATGGTCAGCGACCGGTTCTGGTATCCGCTCCGCATGCTTGTCGGCATCAGCGCGACGGTGTTGAAAAAATGGCTGAGGAATTCACGGCTGCATTCGCACGTATATTGGCTCAGCAAACCAATTGTCATGCAATTTTCACGACCAACAAAACCACAGAAGACCCCAACTGGGTGCTGCGCGGGGAATATAAAAAAGCGATCAATGAAATGGTAGAAAAAAACCATATTGGCTTTCTTGTGGATCTTCATGGCATGACTAACCGACACAATATGGGATTGGCGATCGGTACCATGCGTGGCCGTTCTTGTCCGGGGGTGGATATAAAAAGTGTATTCCTGAGAGAGGGTTTTGCGCTGACTGACATCGATGATTTACCGCCAAAAGTTGCTCGAAAAATGGCAGTGCCGATTGGTGCAAATAAGGGGGCAGATGAAAACGAAAATTGGCGCCGACTCGTCATTGATCATCCGCTTTTTACCGGTGGGCTTCGAAACCATACGGTTACTCGATATGCGACAGAAGAGCTGGGTATCTCTGCTGTACAGATAGAAATTGCATCGGTTGCACGTATCGTACAGCAGGGTAAAACAGAAGACTGGCCATACGAATATAGTGGTAATACAAAAGCCATAACAGCTTGTGTTCGGGGCTTGTGCGCGCTCATAGAAGAGAACTCATGAGCGCTGAAATTCTCATCCTGGCCTTTTTTGTTTTCATGTTTGCCGGGGTAATCAAAGGCACGATTGGAATTGGCTTGCCGACTATTGCGATTTCAACACTGGCGCAATTTGTCGACCCTCGTGTGGCTATTGCTTTATTGCTGTTACCCGCATTGTTCACGAATAGCTGGCAAATCTATAGGGGGGGTAGGGTAATGCACTGCGTTCAGAACCTTTGGCCTTTCGGGTTAACGCTTATGTGTGTCTTGTTTATAGCAACGTTTTTTGCGCCACGCATCCCTGTTGATTACCTGGTTGGAGCAATAGGCGTCATGGTTGTGCTGTGGGCTTTATCGAGCTTAGTAAAACCACCTGCCGCCGTGCCGGATCATCTGGATAAGTCAGTGCAGGTTATTGCCGGGTTAGTGGCTGGTATTTCTGGTGGATTAACAGCTATATGGTCGCCTCCCATGGTTATGTATCTTCAATCAAGGGGGCTTGCCAAAAATGACTTTGTGGCTTTTACCGGATTTTTAATTTTGTGCGGTACAGTGCCGTTGACAATTGGCTATTTACTCAATGGTTTATTGACCCGGGAATTGGCGTTGGGATCTGCTCTAATGATACTTCCAACCCTTGCAGGGTTTTCTATTGGTGAGCGGTTGCGGGAGCGGCTGAATGGTCAGCAGTTTCAGCGGTTTGTATTGGTGGTTTTCTGTGTCATGGGTTTGAATTTAATCCGGCGGGCGCTGTTGTAGGGTGGGGATGCCGCTATTGATATTCAAGATTGAGTGATTCACTTGCCGCATAAAGAGATTTTTAATTGTGTGTCGGCAGATATAACAATTGAATGCCCACATCCGGTGGGCGTAAGCTTCAATAGCATTGATCTTCCGTGTGCAGATCTGTAGTTGCGCTGCGCTCACGTTATTTATATACACCGTCCCAAGGGCCGCTTTTAAGGGTGGCGGTTTTGCCATCCTCGTTGACTTCGGGGCGGTTAAGACTGAACATGTTATCTGCATTTACTACCGCGTAATCCATGTAGCCAAGGCGCGCAAGTGGCTGCATGGCGGCGGTGTCTACCATGCCATCTTTTATATAATCATCGTTTATAAACACGCCTTCAACACTAACGATCATGGTTGTGTAGCCGTCCCGACCTGCAACAACAGGCAGTTCAATGAATTTCCAAAGCTTGCATTCAAATGCTGCGGGGCTGTTGGCGACTCGTGCAGGTTTGACTAGGGTTGAGTCGGCGGTGGCGATATTGCCTAGTTCAAATTCACTGACGCTGCTGGCTACGGCTGCGCTGCTTATGTTCATGTCGTCAACTTGTGTGTAGCTGGCGAGAGAAACGGTGCACTCCTTGGTAGCGATCAGGTTGTTTATGGTGTCTTTGCCATTGGCCACTGAAAACATCAGCATAGGTGGGGAGTCTGAAATAGCGTTAAAGAAACTGAACGGGGCCAGGTTGGCTTGACCGGTTGCGCTTAGGCTTGATACCCAGCCAATTGGTCTGGGCACTGCTAGTGCTTTGAATGGATCAAATCGAAGGCCGTGCTTTCGGGTGTCGGTGGTGTAGAACATGATCGTGTCTCTTGGCGGAGGTGTTACAAATTTGAGTCTGATTAGCAGTGTAATGCGGTAGTCTTTATAGAGGAAGTAGTTGTCAATTTAGTTGGTTGTGTCGGCGTAGCGTCAGTCCACTTTTTTGTAGTCGTGCAGGGCTTCAAGTGAGCAACTGTGTCTTTGGTTTTACATGATGTTGGCGAGGTAAGATCATTAGGTTGTTGACGAGCGCTGTTGGTGTTGATGTGCCAGGCTATGGTTGGATACCTTTGAGTAAAGAGATACGGTAAACCGTTGTTTGCGTTGTGGTCTGGCAGTGTAATCGCGTACAGAGTGGTGCTGTCTTCAGGGGTTGAGGAGCGTACATGAAGCAATCGGTGCGGATGATTGCTGGAAGTAAGCCGTTGCTGGTTATATCATTGGTCGCTAATCTCACTATCCTGCGCTTGGCAGTAGTAATACACCTATGGATCAAAAAATCACTCTTCGTCGCCCCGATGACTGGCATTTACATTTGCGTGATGGCGAAATGCTGCAGGCGGTGGTTGCGGATTCTGCGCGTCATTTTGCGCGCGCGATCATCATGCCGAATTTAGTGCCTCCGGTCGTGTGCAGCGATGATGCAATTGCCTACCGCCAGCGTATAACGGCCAGTTTGCCCGAAGGTGCGAACTTCGAGCCTTTAATGACGCTGTATCTCACGCAGACCACTGACCCTGACGATGTGACATTGGCGGCGTCATCCGGGTTGATTAAAGCGGTTAAACTGTATCCGGCTGGCGCTACCACTAACTCAGACTCCGGTGTTAAAGACATTACTAAGGTAACGGCGGTGCTTGAGCGTATGGCAGAAATTGGCCTGCCGCTGTGCGTGCACGGAGAGGTAACCAATAGCGATGTTGATATTTTTGATCGTGAAGCGGTTTTTATAGAAACCGTACTTGACCCATTGCGCCGTCGTATTCCTGATCTGAAAATCATCATGGAGCACGTTACCACCAGTGATGGTATTGACTATGTGAAAAGTGCAGCGCAGGGGCTAGCGGCTACACTGACCACGCATCACTTGATGATTAATAGAAACCATCTGTTTCAAGGCGGTATCAGGCCGCACTATTATTGCCTGCCCATTGTGAAGCGACACTCGCATCAGTTGGCGTTGCGAGCGGCCGCGACGTCAGGAGATGCGCGCTTTTTTCTCGGTACTGACAGCGCGCCGCATCTTGATGGTGCCAAAGAGTCTGCTTGTGGATGCGCAGGGGTTTATAACTCACCCAATGCTTTGTCTTGCCTGGCGCATGTCTTTGAGGAAGAACATGCACTAGATAACCTTGAGGCGTTTGCATCACTAAACGGCCCTGCGTTTTACAATCTGCCGGTTAATAGCGATACCATCACGTTGAAAAAAATGGCACAACCAGTGGTCTGGCCTGAAAAGCTGCAGACCTCTGCGGGCCCGGTTACGGTGTTTGATCCTGACTGTGATCTTTATTGGGCAGTGGTTGAGTAAAGCCTTCACTGAAAAGCCGGTGGCAGCACTAAACTTACTATTGATAACGGCGAATAGACATGTTTCAAAATACTTTTCCTGATAAAGGCACCATGGCAGAGCTTACTGCCAGCATGCTTCTGGAAATTGATGCGGTGCATTTTCGGGCGGATCAGCCCTATAAGCTTACATCCGGGCTGGCCAGTCCTGTTTATATCGACTGTCGCAAACTGATTTCTTATCCGCGAATTCGTTCGGCATTGATGGATTTTGCGGTATCCAAGGTGGTTCGTGATGTCGGCTTCGAGGCCTTTGATGCAGTGGCCGGCGGTGAGACTGCAGGCATACCTTTCGCTGCATGGATTGCAGATCGTATGGGCTTACCCATGCTTTATGTGCGTAAAAAGCCCAAGGGCTTTGGTAGAGATGCGCAAATAGAGGGTGATCTGATTGAGGGGCAGCGTGTATTGCTGGTTGAAGATCTCACGACAGATGGCGGATCAAAATTGAAATTCGCCGATGCCTTGCGCGCGGCCGGCGCAGTAACTGATGATACGTTTGTTATTTTCTACTACGATGTTTTTCCGGATACCCGTTCAAAACTTGCTGAGCGTGGCTTGCATTTGCATCATCTTGCCACCTGGTGGGATGTGCTGAAGTTATGCCGGGACAAAGGCCACTTTGACGTGAATACTCTTGATGAAGTAGAGAAATTTTTAAACCAACCGCTGCAGTGGTCTGCCGATCACGGCGGCTCTTATGCGCCAGTCAGTTAGTTGATCGGAAAAGCGACCATGAACCATGACAACTACGTGATCGATGACATGATCACCGCCAAGGCTATTGCTGCTCGTGTTGAGAGCATGGCCACCGAAATCACAGAGCATTTTAAAGGCACTGAAAAACTGATTGTGATCGGTTTGTTGCGGGGGTCGTTTATGTTTATTGCCGACCTAGTGCGAGAGCTTGATCTGCCGGTAGAGGTCGACTTTCTAGAAACATCTTCCTATGGTGATTCTATGGAATCTTCGCGCGAGGTTCGTATCCTTAAAGACCTGCGTGGTGAAATAAAAAACCGGGATATTCTAGTCGTTGAAGACATCGTCGATACCGGGCATACCCTCAGTCATGTATTGCAACTGCTGAAATCGCGGCAGCCGTCACGAATGATGGTGTGTGCGCTGTTAAACAAGCCCAGTCGAAGGGAAGTCGATGTCAAGGCAGATCTGGTGGGGTTTGAGATTGAAGACAAGTTTGTCGTGGGTTATGGGATTGATTATGCGCAAAGAAATCGTAATCTCCCGTTCATCGGGGCGGTACGCTTCATCGATGATTAGCGATCATGCAAGGGTATGTTATGCTGGAAAAGTAACCGCTTGGTCTGTAAAATTCAGGCGTTAGTGAGAATAATTTTGTTTGTCTCTCGATTACCACCTCACCGCACCTTATTGCTGATTCGCAATAGCGGTGATGGTCTAAAATTCCATTAATCTACCTGAGAAATTTTATGACAGCATCTACCTTGAATTACCCACCGATAGCCAATGTGCTTTGGGCAAGTGACAATAATGCGGTTAAAAATATCGTATTAGCGATCGCAGGTTCACTGGCATTGTGGGTCTCTGCCAAAGTACAGATTCCATTCTTTCCTGTCCCGATGACCCTGCAAACTCTGGTGGTATTAGTCATTGGTATGGCTTATGGCTGGAAAATGGGTGCGGCGACTGTGCTTTTGTATCTGGCTGAAGGTGCTGTGGGTTTATCTGTATTTGCCGGTACACCCGAAAAAGGAATTGGACTGGCTTATATGGTCGGCCCGACCGGCGGTTTTTTGATGGGGTTTGTGCTGGCTGCAGCCGTGGTTGGATTTTTAGCGCAGCGTGGCTGGGATAGAAACTTCGGTACTACAGCACTTGCCATGCTGATTGGCAATGCGGCGATTTATATCCCTGGCATTCTGTGGCTTGGTTCAGTCGTTGGTTGGGACAAGCCGGTTTTGGCATGGGGCCTGACACCGTTTCTGCTGGGAGACTTGGTTAAGTTGTGTATGGCGGCTCTATTGATGCCTATGATTTGGAAGTTTGTTTCCGCATTAAAGAAGTAGCGTTGCTTATACTGTCGGAGCCCCGGCTCCGGCAGTTTGTTTTTGTTGTGACAAAACGAAGTGGTGTGTTTTCTATGAACCTGCCCTGAAGTTCAACACTTATTGTCAGCCGCTAATTGTGTTCCGTGCGGCTAACCGCTCTACAGGCGTACCCCTCTCTAAGGTGAAGTGCTAAGGGAAGTTAAGACCCGGTAAGCAAACTCCCGGTTTCACTCTATTATCGCTACAAATCCCTTTGTTCCATCAATTTCGGTGCATTGACAATCAGCGTTTACTTTTGGCTTTGCCCTTGGTTGAGTTGCTTCTTGTTGCTGCCGCGGGGCGTGTGCGGGAGGTAGGTGCTTTTTTCCGTCTGCCAGCACCGGCCGTGGCTCTATTTCCAGAACTGCTCTGAGCAGCCTCATTCAGCCCGTGCTCTCTTGGTGGTAAGCCGGTATGTTGTGTCAAGATAGTACCTGGCATTGGCTTGCCGGGCTTACGAGTGCCAGTGCTGTTTTTGCGTCTCGGGCTGTGATAAGCGCCATCGGTCAGTGGTTGCCAGATCGGTATCAAATGTTTTTTACCGTT
>JALZUX010000670.1 GCA_023301405.1 Granulosicoccaceae bacterium
ACATACAACAACGGCATTTCCGCTATCGAACATTTTTTACCACAAATGCCAAAAGCCCGGGCCAGAGAGGCTGAGGCACTGTTTATTACTGGCGTTATTGTCCTTCGGAGGACTTACTATGAATTTAGCTAGATCGATCGGAACTGCCGCATCAGTGGCAGTTATCATCGCTTCCCTGTCCGCCTGCTCAACAATTGGCAAAGCAAAAGACGGAACAATCGGCGCCGTGAAAGGCGTTGGCTCTGCCGCCGGCAGCGTTGTGGCAGGCAGTGACGAGCGCGCGCTGGAAGACAAGAGCGCGAGGCTCGACACCAAAGAAGCAGATCTGAAGAAGCGTGCTGCAGAACTGGATCAACGAGAATCAAGGCTTGCACAAGCATCCTCAACATCTGCAACTGCAACTAAGCTAGGAGCTGGCAATAACTACGGTGCTGGCGATCTTCTTCCCCCTGATGCAAAGCCGGGCCAGTGCTTCACCAGACTTTGGGTTCAGCCAAAATACGATACGCTCACCGACCGCATTCTGGTTGAGGAAGCAGCTGAACGCATCGAAGTGATTCCAGCCAAATATGCAAACGTACAAAAGCGCGTTCTGGTGAAAGAAGCGTCTGAAAGACTAGTTACCGTTCCCGCCTCTTATAAAACGGTTAAGGAACGGGTTCTGGTTAAGGCAGCCACTAAGAAATTGGTTCAAGTCGCCGCCGTTTACGACGACGTCACCGAGCGCGTAATCGACAAACCAGCCCACACCACTTGGAAAAAAGGCACTGGGCCAATTCAGCGAATTGACGAAACCACTGGCGAAATCATGTGCCTGGTCGATGTACCTGCCACGTTCAAGACCGTGAAAAAGCGCATTCTCAAGAAGCCAGCAAGTACTCGCGTTATTGAAGTGCCAGCGGTTTACAATACAATCGACAAACGCATTACTGCAACACCACCTAGCACTCGAAAAATAGCCATACCTGCAGAATACAAGACTGTGACAGTCACCAATGAGGTATCACCTCCAAAAGAACGTCGCATCAAGGTCCCAGCGAAATACGCAACAGTCACCAAGCGAAAGCTGGTGAAAGACGGCATGATGGATTGGCGCGAAATACTTTGCGACACTAATATGACCGAAGGTCGTATCTCTCAAATCCAACAAGCACTGGCGAAAGCTGGACACAACCCTGGTGCAATTGACGGTGTCATTGGTCAATCAACCATGACAGCAGTCAATGCATTCCAACGCAAAAAAGGATTGCCAGTTGATCGGTACCTGAATATCGCCACTGTCAAGGCGCTGGGTGTGTCTCCACAGTAACCCAAGCTCTCAAATAAAGCGGTAATCCAAGCCTCGCACTGGCAACAGTGTGGGGCTTTTATATTTTACGAATTTATTCGTGAAATTATTGATACTATAGTGCTGACAGTGGCTGTCTGACCCTGCTGAGTAACAAATCTACCCAACCAGACAACGTGACTGATTGTACACAACGGTGCTTAACCCATGAAATTCGCGACAAAACTCGGCTTAAAAGCCGGCGCGATCATCTTCGTCTTACTGATGTTAGAACTACCCGCAGCATTTGCTGGTGAAATACACGATGTAGCGATTTTAGAACGCGAAACTCTGCTCGATAATGACTATGACCTTCGGTTAACTGTAACGCTAGGCAATAGACAACAACAACTTTTGCTTAATGAAAGCAGTGCCTTTAGCAACCTGAAGGTCCATCGAACCGAAAAATCAGGCCTGCACCAACCAACACAAAATGATTCCATCCTCAGCTATCAAGGAATCGTCGAAAACGTACCTAATTCATGGGTCCGGGTTACCACCGACGGTGATCACATTAACGGTGTCATCAACATCCTTGGCGAACGGAATTTCATTACGTCTGACTCAAAATCTTACTTGAATACCAATATTCGACAAATTCGTGGGCTACGCCGCGCAGTCGATAAATCCATCAACCCGCCACCCGAAACACTTCCCGATCGAAACCGACGTACCAACGAAGTCATTCAAATAAACGTTGATAGTGGCTTTGGTAACCCACAAGACCTGGTTACCCGCGTGGCAAAAGTTGCCATTGTCGTCGACGCTCTCTACGACGAAGCTCTTGGCGGTCGCGGGCTAGCTGTCGCAATATCAACCATCAATACGGTTGACGGTATGTTTCAACAAGAGTTCGGACTGGCGTTACAAGTGGATACAGCAATCATCATCACCGACACCACCACACTTGATCTTGGCAACGTATCCTTAGAACAAAATTTGTTGAAGTTCCGAGATTACAGACAGTTTGCCCCCGAGCTCGACCAGAACCTGAGCCTCGTTCATCTCTTTACCGGTGTTACTACTGCCGACCCATCAGTGGGCCTTGCCTACATCGGTGCCGTTTGCAGGACTGACGGCTATGATGTCAGCATGTCAACACCATTCAATTTTCCAGTGTTACTCACCGCACACGAGATAAGTCACAACCTAGGCGCAATTCACGACGATGAAACAGACCTTTGCGGGCTGACCACTGATCAGCTCATGTTTTCTCATATTAGCAGCCTCTCCTCCAACGAATTTTCAAGCTGTGCAGTCGACGCAATAAACAAGCGCCTCAACCAAAGCGCCTGTCACCTCGATGCGATTGACTTAGCCTTGACTCTCTCTAAAAACGGTGACGAAGGCGTCATTGCTCTAATTACCAACACAGATACACAACGGGCAATTCCTTCAGCAAAGTTCAGCCTTCAGAT
>JALZUX010000671.1 GCA_023301405.1 Granulosicoccaceae bacterium
CTGACGATAGATACGATATCGGTCGCAGACAATGACCATAACAATTATGTAAACGTGGCTGTGGCACGGACTACTGCATCACTATTGATTTGTGTGAGTGAAGTAACAACAGTCGGCCATTACGTGGTGATGTAGCGTCTTGCCGGTTTTAATGTGAAATCGACGTCGCTATTCAGAGCACACTTGTCGTGTCTGTGGGCGGTGTGGTTCGTGCTCAGAACCCCCTTGTGCGTTGCGAGTGAGCTTGTACCCTCATTATTGATTCACCAAGCACGACAAGCGCACTCTGTACATTCACAAAACCCCAAATGCATACAGTATTGGCGTATGTGTTCAGCAAAACTAACTGGATAAATACATGACCGCCAGTGGGATTTTGCCGTTGTGATGACTCTATATAATGATAAAGCAAGCCCACGTTAGTACGATTTACAGTCCTGCTTCCAGATACCTGAGTGCTTCACCAGATTCAATCACAGAGCGCGCTTTGTTTGCTGCTGTTGCAAGGTCTGCTTCGTTACCCAGGTGCCACATGATAGTGGCGGCGCCCAGTACCGCGGCATCCTGTATGGGGCCTTTGCCGCCAGACAGGGCCTTGTGGCCTTCTTCTGCACACAGTGTGGCCAGTGCGGTCATATTCCATTTCATGCCAATCGGGTCTGTTTGCGGGCTTGCCGGTGCTAGATCAGCTGGTATATCTGCCGCCCGATAGTCACGTTGCAAGCCCATAGAATGTAAATCAAGATCAAATTCATCGTATTCGATTTCATTGGTGAAGCGCACAAAATGAGCGCGGTTTCGGAACGACGGAATAATACCGCCCTCGGTGCCGCGGACTAACAAAAGGGAATCGTAGCCAACGTGACGTGCCAGCATGCAATAGGTGTCACGATAGGGTTTATGTACGTAGCCAATAACCAGGTGTGAACGCCGTGAACCCCTGATCGGGCAAACCAGGCCATCAGTGGTGCTGAGCACAGGTCGCTTTACGATACGGGTGCGCAAGTCATTTAAATTATGCAGACCGGGGCACATGATACTTTGGTCAAGATAACCCCAGCCAATAGCCGGATTGGCCAGCTGTTGTGCGATATCTTTGGTGCTGCGTAAAGGGTTTCCACCAAGGGCTTTAATAATGTTGTGGTGATTAACGCCGAATTTGGGGCCGCCTAATTCAACCCCGTGTGAGTACGCGTTAACGCCGCAGGCGGCAAGCACCGGCAGCACGAACAACGAACCCTGCAAGGTACGGTTAAAGCCGTTGTAGGGATCAGCAATCGCGACAATATCATCAATTGCGGCGGTGACCACCGGTGTGCGATCTTGTAGCGCGTCCATGACGCCCTTTAGTTCGTCTTGAGTTTCCCGTTTCATTCGTAGACCGATAAGAAACACAGCGGATTGTATGGGATCGGCAGAACCGTCAAGTAGCGCGTGCATGACAGCACGGGCTTCGTCACGGGATATATTTTTACTGAGTTCCGGGCCTGTTGCCACGCGCTGGATGACTGACCGCATTAATGCGGCGTCGGCTACATGATGGGGAGATTGATTATTAATAGGCTTAGCGCTCTGTAGTGATAAAGACAACGTTGTCAACCACAGTGACCGGGTAGGTCACCAGGTTATCTTCTGCAGGGTCGTCGAGTACATTGCCGGTAAGAAGATCAAAGCGGCTTCCGTGTAGCGGGCATTTTATCTTTGTGCCTGTCAGGTTGCCATCACATAGCCGGGCGTCTTCGTGGGTGCACATTTCATCAGCGACAAAAACACCGGCCGCTGTATTGGCGACAACCACATTTCGGTCTTCTAAGGAAATGCAACGCATGTCGTTGTCAGGGATTTCGCTAACTAGACATACCTTGATTTGATTATTGTTCATGGCTTCTGTTTTTTGCTTAATGGTGTACGAGTAGAGTATATATTAAGCACCGTGTGACTTCATGCCATAGCGATGGTGTTAGTGCGCAATGAACAACATCATACATAACCAAGGGTAATTGCCATGACCGAACGGACACCCACTGAAGCCCTTCGAACCCTGTTGAGCAAGGGCGGCTTAAATGTCATGCCTTGTTGCTTTGATGTCCTGTCTGCGAAGCTAATTCAGCAACAAGGTTTCGAGTTAACCTTCATGTCCGGTTTCGCTGCGTCTGCATCGCGCATTGGTGAACCGGATCTGGGGCTTATGTCCTATACAGAGGTTCTTGATTGTGTCAGAAACATCAGTGACAAAGTCTCTATACCGGTTCTTGGCGACGGTGATACCGGTTACGGTAACCCGATGAATGTCAGGCGTACTGTATCGGGTTTTGCCAAAGCTGGCTGCGCCGCTGTCATGATAGAAGATCAATTAGCACCGAAACGCTGCGGTCATACACTAGGCAAAGATGTGGTTGATCGTGAGGAAGCCTATGACCGCATCAGAGCCGCCGTAGATGCACGAGACGCCGGCAAGGATATCCTGATACTGGCTCGCACTGATGCAAGGCATGGGCATGGCTTGGCCGAGGCGATAGAACGCGCCGCCATGTTTCATCAACTTGGTGCTGACATTCTGTTTGTTGAGGCGCCATGTAATGAACAGGAAATGCGCACCATCTGCAGTGAGTTGCCGGGCTACAAAATGGCCAATATTCTGGAAGGTGGTACTACACCGGATCTACCACATGAACAACTTGAAGATATCGGGTTCGCTATCGCCGCTTATCCGCTTACTTTAATGGCTGCCGCCATGCTCACCATGGTTGATGCGTTAGATACTCTTAAACGCGATAAGCCACGAGACCACCTGTTAATGGATTTTGCAGAGTTGCGAAAACGGATTGGCTTTGATGAGTACTATGAGGTGTCGAATAAATACAAAAGTGC
>JALZUX010000672.1 GCA_023301405.1 Granulosicoccaceae bacterium
CACTTAACACTTAACACTCATGGAGAACAACATGGCAGCACTCTACGAAAATGTCGATCCAGGTGGCTTGCTTGAGTATTCGGTGGTCTACACCGACCGCTCACTGAACCATATGTCTGGTTCATTTCAGTCGGTGATGAAAGACATCGGTGGCATGTTAAAGGAAACCTACAACGCCCATAGCGCCGTGATTGTTCCCGGTAGCGGTACGTTTGGCATGGAAGCAGTGGCTCGACAATTCGCACGCGATAAAAAATGCCTGGTCATTCGCAATGGCTGGTTTAGCTATCGCTGGTCACAAATTCTAGAAATGGGGGGTATTCCATCGAGTACCACAGTATTAAAAGCACGCCGAGATAGCACAGGCAATACCGCCCCGTTCGCACCCGTGCCTATAGAAGAGGCAGTTAGCACCATTAAACGTGAAAAGCCCGGGGTTGTTTTCGCACCACATGTTGAAACATCAGCAGGCATGATTCTACCCGACCACTACATCTCAGCACTCGCCGACGCCGTCCACTCTGTGGGTGGCATCATGGTGCTTGATTGCATTGCATCAGGCACTATTTGGGTAGATATGAAGCAGACTGGTGTTGATGTGCTAATCAGCGCACCCCAGAAAGGCTGGAGTGGCCCACCGTGTGCCGGACTGGTCATGTTAAGCGAGCACGCTCGAGGCGTAATTGAAAACACCACAAGCGATAGCTTTGCCTGCGATCTAAAGAAGTGGCTGCAAATTATGGAAGCCTACGAAAGCGGTGCTCATGCGTATCATGCAACCATGCCCACCGAATCACTGCGCGTATTTCGCGATGTAATGCTAGAGACCAAAACTTTCGGCTTTCAAAAAGCCAAAGAATGCCAACAGCAACTAGGAGACAAGGTTCGCGAAGCACTTACAAGTAGGGGCCTGATCAGTGTTGCAGCAAATGGATTCCAAGCGCCCGGAGTCGTGGTCTGCTACACCAGTGATCCGACAGTTCAGAACGGTAAATCGTTTGCAGAGCGCGGCATGCAAATCGCCGCTGGCGTCCCTTTGATGTGTGACGAAGGTGATGATTACGCTACTTTTCGCTTAGGCTTATTCGGGCTTGATAAACTGCAAAATGTTGAGCGCACGGTCGCCAGCCTGCAATCAGTTCTTGATGAAGTTTTCAGCAGTGAAGCTACAACGCAATCAGCCGCTGTGACAAGTTAATACACAACACTCTTTACACCGCGATCTCCCGTTTGGGGAGGTCGCCCCTTACATTTCAGATTCCTGCACCTTTCTACAACGCAGATACCTTGATCACCGCGCCCATATTTATTTCCCCGTACACATGAGGAAACAACTCTTCCCCGCCCATCGTATTTTCATAAACCAGTTTGGCATCAAGCTTTACCGGATCGATCTCTAGCAATTGCAAACCTGTGACTCCCGCATAGTAGCGTTCAAGCACACCCTTCAGTTGCTGCTTCTTACAGCAATGAATAAACCCTTCAGCGGCTAGTGACTCACAGCTATACAACCCGGCAGCCAGCGCCTTTGTGATCTGTTCGGCGCTGCTTACGTGGTAGATTATGTTTTGCACTTCGTCAGTCATGGGATAAGCCAATTATAAAGTGTTGCTGCACGAACGGATCCATAAGCTTGGCTAATGTTCATGCCTATCTTAGGCATTGCACCGTTTCTAACTGGTGCAGTATCAGTCATAAGCCAAACCAGCTTCCTGTTCCCCTGCATTCTGAAGCACTGCTCTATGCAAAGCCAGCAGTCAATTACCAATGACTGGTTAATCTACCGGGGGAACCCATTATTAGCGAGCATTGGCTACCGATCTATTCAACCAAAACCCGATTAATAGAATTGATTGTCACAGTTTCAACAGGCACATCTTTCGGGAAAGGGCCTCCAGCATCGGTCGCCGATGCCTTAATTAAGTCAACCACTTCGGTACCTGAGGTGACTCGACCAAAAACCGCATAACCCCAACCGTCGATGGTGGGCGCACTATAGTCTAAAAAAGTATTATTTTGAACGTTGATAAAAAATTGCGCGGTCGCAGACTGTGGATCAGCGGTACGCGCCATTGCGATCGTGTAGGTTGAATTTTTCAAACCGTTATCAGCTTCATTAGCGACCGGGTCCAGTGTGGGCTTTTGCTGATAATTAGCATCAAAGCCACCACCCTGAATCATAAATGTCTCAATAACGCGATGAAAGATAGTGCCATCATAGTATCCACTGTCAACGTAGTTCAGAAAGTTCTCCACGGTCAAGGGAGCTTTTTCACTATTCAATTCGATCACGACTTCACCCAGGCTCGTGTCCATCTTGATCTCGATTCCTGGAACTACGTCATCGGCGACCAACGCCGCCTGATCCGGTATCGCCGATGTACTCGCTGATCCACCGCATGCAGTAAGGAAAAGTAAGCCAATACCAATGCAGGCGCTAGCTAGGTTTCTGAGTAGTTTCTGAAGGGCAATTATGTTCATTTCCGAAGGTACCGCCGAGTTTTTCTGGAGTGATGTAATTCAGCAAGATCAATACCGCCACGGAATTTCATGAAGCAAGTCAGACAACTGCATTTGAGCCTCTGCTCAAACGTAAACTGACGACAATGGGCAGCACTGAAAAGTAAATTGTCGATTGCGTCTCATTAAAAATCCCCCATTGGCACCACGCCAATAAAAGCTCACTTAACATGACGCTGTAAACCCTCTGCCAGATTGTTAGGGGCTATTACCCGCCTGATGTGACAAACGCGCCGATTTTCCCTCTATTCATCGCCCGCCCCCAAAAAAGTCAAACAATTGACACTAAGTGAATACTGCCTACACAATCAAATAATCACATTAAAAACAACATAATCAACGGGTTAGAAAAATTCAACAGCCGAACTCACGCTTTAAATCGAAATGCGTGATGTCATCCACAGTTACATTGTGTCATTTATGTGACACTCCGTCTCATCAAGTTTACAGATGCATCGGAGCCACATGAAAGTTCTATCACAACAATTGCCTTTCGCACTAGCCGTACTCCTAATAACTGGCTGTGCAGAAAAAGAACACGTAGACGAAACTATAGATGTGATCAGCAACTTGACTTTGAGTGACGACATCAGGAAAACCAAATACAATGTCAATCGCCCTGGAGTGGTGTTTGACGGCAACGGGCATACCATCGACGGGATCTGCAACACAGACTGCATCGGGTTGTCCATCAATGCCAGCAACGTCACCGTACGAAACCTGACCATTAGTCGGTTCGACGGCGGCGTCAGCATTCTGCCCGGCGTCACCGGTGTGAAATTCGAAAACGTCACAGTCACTGACAACGTCAATCACGGAATATTTGTCAACGTGGGCGTAAGCGACTTCAGTTGTGACCACTGCGATATCTCGGACAACGGCAGTATGGGTGTGTACTTCGAATACAACTCATTTGGTAACTCAATAACTAACAGTAGAGTCGCTAACAATGGCTACCGCGATAAGGACACTGGTGACTGGATAGAAAATCTAAAGGCCGGTGATAAAGACCAACGGGAAGGCATTGCTATTGATGCATCACAAGGCAACCTGATCAGCAACACACTTTTTACCGGTAACGCGCTGACTGGAATCACCATGTATAAGAACTGCGGTGAGCGTGGCATCCGTAGAGATTTAGGCGCAAACCACAATACCGTTAGTGACAGCACGTTTCATGACGGTATCCATATCGCCTCTCGACAGGACAAAGATTTGTCAAAGTGGACGTGCGTTGACCCCTACGTATTGGACAACCGCTATATTACAGACGAAGCGGAATACAACGTGATTGAAAACGTCACACTAGTAGGCAATGCTAAAATTCATATTCAAGACGATAACAACACAGTCCGCTCAGTAACCGGTGGTTCGATCATTGTTTCTTCAACAGTACGCACTGCGCTAAACTTGCCTATTTCTGGAACAGAAGTAGCAAACAACAGCAGTAACGTTGCAGACCTTTCCTCAACCAATAACGCCAGGCAATAATAAAACCGGGGCCTCTACGCCCCGCTTCTATCAAACGCCCCCCACTTACGGGGCAACAGTTACGCTATTACCGGTTACACAACAAAGCCGTTTAGATAAGCCTACTTCATCGCCGAGTACGGATGACTGTAAGCGGCTGACGACTCTGCGTCTCGGGATGAAGTCT
>JALZUX010000673.1 GCA_023301405.1 Granulosicoccaceae bacterium
ATTTTAAAGCCTGGCCAGACAGTATCGGTAGATAATTCAAGTGACTAGTGCAATTAATAAATCCTGTATAAATTCACAGAAAAGGCAGCGTGGCGCTGTGTTGTTGGTGTTAATGACTGCACTGCTTGCCGCCACGGCCTATGTCACCTTGCAGCTCACTAGCACCAACCGCGCTAAAAATCATCAACAACAGGAAGTAACGCGCTCATTGGCGTTCGCGAAGAATGCACTGCTCGCTTACGCTGTAACGTACGTGGACAACTATGGTCACAATACACGTGGTGGTGTTGGCAGATTGCCGTGTCCGTCTACAAGTAGGTATGGATCTCCGGCGAGGTCTTGTGGCCGGAATTCAATTGGGTTTTTACCTGGTGTGTGGAGCAGGGGCGGCAAGCGAATTGATATAGATCATCTTGAAAGGTTTCTGCATAAGGATCTTTGGTATAGCGTGTCAGCTGATTTTCGGTATAACCCGGCATTTAATGCACTGAATCCAGATTCTACTGAAAATCTTTTGAATGTGAATAATAATGATGAGGTGATTGCCGTCGTGCTGGCACCGGGCCCCAAGTTGCTCAACCAATCAAGAGTAGATGGTGTGTTTTCTGTTGTCGGTTACCTTGAGGGCGAAAATGCCGATGGAGACTTGGTATTTACGGCCAATCAGTTGAGTAACGACCGTATGGTGACTATTACACGATCGGAGTTAATGCCACTGATAGAGAGTCGTGTTTTGGGCTATGTTCGTGATTGGTTAGTAGAGTACAAAGTGGAGTTCGGGCACTTTCCCTATGCTGCTCCCTTCAATGACCCTTTGGGGGAGTGTCAGCAAGGCTTGCTTCGAGGCAAGTTGCCGATGCGCCAGGGGAACTGCAGTGAGGCAGTGCTTGATGAATTTGTCAGTCAATTTGTACCAAATGGCAGACCATTAAGCCAAACGTGGTTTGCAAGCTCCAGCTGGCCTGATTTTATTTATTATCAGGTTGATGAAAACTGTGCACCCGATGCCGCTGCCGATACTTGCCATTTATTGAGTGAGCCTGTGCATGCACTGCAGGTAAATAATTTACCGACGCAAGTGTTACTAGTCAGTGTTGGGGCGGCTATGGCTACCGAGTTAGTGCCAGACGGGCAGCAGAGAGCAGTAACGGAAAATCTAGACATGACCAACTACTTCGATACCGCCGAGTTAGTTAGCTCTTACTTTGATTATGATTTGCGGAGGCTCGACTCGGGTGTCTTGTCTGGTGAGTTATCCAATGACCAATATCTGGTGATTAGAGAATGATAGTCGTTGAAGAAGGCAGATCATTGAAGAAAATGCATGGTTTTTCTTTGTTGGAAGTGTCTATCGTATTGTTAATTATGGGGATGCTGTTGAGTTCGGTATTGCAGCCGTTTGGTGCTCAAATGGCAGAGAGGCAACGTAATCAAACAAAAACTGAAATGCTTGAGATACGTTCAGCGTTAGTCGGGTATGTAGCAGCAAACCATCGGTTTCCATGCCCGTTAACCAGAGTAAGTGGTAGTAACGGAGACTGCAGTAGGGTTCATGGGTTTGTGCCGGCCGCTGCGCTAGGTGTGGATGGTAGTTATAACGACGACGGGTTGTTGATCGACAGTTGGGGACAACCCTACTTGTATAGTGTGTCCAACGGTGATGCTGATGCCGACGGTACAGCTGACTTTACCAGTGTCGGTGGTATGCAGAGAGCGGGTATGCAGTTATTGTCCGGCGAGTTTGAGATTTGCGATACCGCCGCTAGTTGCTCCCGGTTGCGGGCAAACCAGGTGGCGGTAGTGCTTGTATCCACTGGCTCAAAAATGAGCGCCCGTTCAAACGATGAGAGAGAAAACTCTGACGGTGATAACCGGTTTGTAAGTAGGGATATCGATCAGGTGGGTGATGATCAGTTTGACGACATGGTTGTCTGGTTGTCAGAAAGTGTCTTGTTCGCTCAGTTGATTCAGGCCAGAGTATTGCCGTAGTGGGTCTGAGGTGAGAATTGGAAAGATCAGATTTCACTTTCCATAGTTTGATTCCGCAGTGTGCTTTTCGCGGAGTTATATTTTTCTGAAAGTAGTAAGAGGTAGCAGTAAATGAAAAAATACCAAAGTGGGTTTACGTTGATCGAGATCGCCATAGTGTTGTTGATTATCGGCTTGTTGTTAGGTGGCGTAGTGAAAGGCCAATCGATGATAAATAGTGCAAGGGTGCGCAGTATTGCTAATGATCTGACTGGCATAGAAGCAGGGTGGATATCTTTCCAAGATAGATACAGATCCTTACCGGGAGATTTTCCGCGGGCATCTACGCATATTGCAACTGGTACAACAAACGGTAACGCGAATGCGATTGTGGATGCCACAGAGTCCGGGCTTGTGTGGCAGCATTTGGCGAGTGCGGGTTTTATTAGTGGTGGCTTTGATGGGGCTGCGGTTTCAGTAACTGATACTGCTTGTCAAGAGTCTACTTGTCCAGGCAATCCGTTTAACGGGTTTTACAAAATTAGTAATTCTACCAATGCCCTTGGTGCCGTAAACAGCGGGCATGAATTGACCACTGGTGGCAATATTCCGGTTGAAGTCATGTATGAACTTGATTTAAAAATTGATGACGGTAAGCCTGATACTGGTCGGCTGCGTTCATTCGTTGGCGGGGCACACGATGTCTGCGTTGCTGACGGAGAATGGGATGTGGTGAATGAGCAAGCGGATTGTGCAGGTGTGATCGTGCTGCCTTTATAAATGCTAAAAAATAATAGCAGTGTTCTATTGC
>JALZUX010000674.1 GCA_023301405.1 Granulosicoccaceae bacterium
CAAGAGCAGCCTTAGGCAACTTCAATATTCCCCAACAGGGCCAATACCCACGCTGCCGTGGTTTATCTCAGCAAAACACGGTGGCAGCTGACAGCACATTGCCACCGACTATGCGATACGCATTATTGTTTAGACGCTGATTTCAAACCTGATAGAATTGCGCGGCACTTCCCTACAGAGAGCTTTCCAGTTGAATTACATAAGCACACGTGGCGGCAACGAAACCCAAACACTTGCGCAACTCCTGACTCGCGGTACAGCATCAGACGGCGGTTTATTTGTACCGCAAACCTGGCCCAACGTAAACCCCGCCAGGCTTGGTAAATTACTTACTGGTGAATACGCCGATATCGCAACAGAAGTGCTACAGATCTTCGGTGGCGATTCTCTGCCGGAAGGGCTTATCAATAATGCCGTGCACAAGGCGATGGATAAATTCGACAAACCCGTCGGCCCACCAGTGAACCCGCTAGGGGAGGAACGCTGGTCCATGGAACTAATGCATGGACCGACACTGGCCTTTAAAGACTTTGCGCTGGCGCCGTTAGCAGAAATCATTGACAGCACGCTACGCCATCATGGCAGACGTGCCACCGTATTATGCGCAACATCTGGTGACACAGGTGCGGCGACTGTGTCGGCATTCGCCAACCGGGAAAACCTAAACGCTGTGGTGCTATACCCCAACGGCGGTGTTTCAGAATTCCAAAGGCGGCAAATGACCACCACCGGGGCAGACAATATTTTGCCTTTGTGCGTCGACGGAGATTTTGATCAATGCCAAAAGATCGTTAAATCACTTTATCAGACACCTGCTGCCCTGACGCATGGCTACACAGCCGTGAACTCGATCAATATCGTTCGCATACTACTGCAGACAGCCTACTACTTTCGCACTAGCGGATTAGTTGCCGGAAAAAGCAGCAAGCCTTGCAACTTTATTGTTCCTACTGGCAACTTTGGTAACGTTTACGCTGCTTATATCGCAAAACAGCTAGGTGCACCAATCGGTAAACTGGTGGTTACATCTAACGACAATGATGTACTGCCACGATTATTCCAAACCAGTAAAATGACTGGCAATCAAACGCTTAAAACTATATCTCCCAGCATGGACATCCAAGTGTCCAGTAATTTTGAACGGCTACTCTGGAATATCAAAGGCGGCGATGGCGCGGCCGTCAACACCGCTCAGAGCACGCTGGAGGGCAACAACAATTATCAACTATCTGAAACCGAAATGGCACAACTGGAAAAAGACTTTATCGCCTTCAAATGCCCCGAAACAGAAGCGCTGACCGCCATCCAAGATACCTGGGAAAATCATCAGAAAATCATCTGTCCACATTCTGCTACCGCATTCAAAGCCGCCCAGGCTCTAAGCGGTGATCTTGCAGGCGAAACAGTGATTGTTGAAACCGCCCACCCGGCAAAATTTGCCGACGCTGTTTTTAAAGCGATTGGTATACACCCTGAAGTACCGCCTAGCACAGAAGCCATGCTCAATGCCACAGAGAACTTTAAATCGGTTGAGGCTAGCGCCACTGCAGTACAGGCCGCCATCGATGCAAAGTTTGCCTGAGTCACACACTGGACTAATACCCCAACATCAGCACAACAACACGCCAGCCACCAGAAAGCCGCCGCGCTGAAGAAAACAGTGACAAGGAGGAAGTCGCTGACAGTAACGCTGACCCGAAAGAGGTCGCGAGCCTAACGTGCGACTCTTTACTTACTCACAGCGCGACCCGCTTACAATTGGCCTTGCAAAAAAGCTTGAAAGAGCACCACAACCCCCACTGGTAAACCGCCTCTAACGGCGGCATTGCCACGACAAGGCGCTGCATCAGTTGGTCACAACTGCCACCCTATCAACAGTGCCCACACCCGTTGCCCCCTAAGAACTGTACGTGATAGTTTCCCACCATACAGCTCAAACCCTTCAAAAGCCGATATCTCAGGACCCACCTATCTCTGTCTCTCAACGACTTACTCATGCGACCAACGCCTCGAGTGCTGACTGGCTCAACCTTATCCTATTAGCCTTCGCGCGCTGTTCCCCTTTTACATGCCTTGCCTCAAGATATTGAGCGCGTTGCCAAACTGGCGTTCAGTTGACCCAGTACCGGTACCGGGCTCACACAATAGAGAGCCAGATGCCTCTAACGACTAGTCACTTGGAACACTTATTGACCCCGATGATGACACAAAGCAACAAATAGTAGATCAGAAAATCAAGGCACTGGTCGATGATCATGAGAAGGGCAATTTCAATGACATATAACACAATGCTGATTGATTCCCTTGAGTTGCACAGACAAGTCATGCCTCTCAAGACTGACGGAACCGGTTAAACAGAGACCATTCGGATGTACCAATGTTAAAAAAACTATCGGCTAGGTTTCATTTGGCAATGGGGCTTACCTCTATTGTCACTTCATTATTGCTTGCGGCCATTCTGTTGAATATGGTGCCAGACAGAAAGCAAGCCGTGATAGACGGCAGAGTGGTGCTGTCTGAGTCGATCGCCTCAAGCAGTACGCTGTTTCTGCTTAACAAAGATCACGCTAGCGTCACGCAAAATCTGGAGTTCAACATCGAGCGAAACCCAGATCTCGTGGCTGCATCCATCGAGCGAAGCAATGATAAACAAAAAATATCCATCGGCGATGAAGACATTATTCTGAATAGCCCACAAACGGCTGAATCTAACGAATCAAGAGTCGTATTGCCCATCCTGCAAAATGATAAAGCCTGGGGTGAGATCACACTGTTCTTCACCAGTACAGACGGTCAGACATGGATCGAAAAAATTAGAAACTCCAAGTTTTCCATGATCGGCTTTACCGGCCTGTTGGGATTTATTTTGTTTTACCTATACCTGGGGAAAATGCTCAAAGCCCTCAACCCGTCACAAGCGGTACCGGGTCGAGTCAGGTCTGCACTTGATACGCTAGCTGAAGGCCTGCTGGTAGTAGACCGCAAGTCAAACGTGGTGTTGGCTAACAAAGCATTTCAAGAGCTTGCCGGCTCAGAGGCTGAAGCACTGGTCGGGAAAAAAGCCGACAGTTTTAAATGGCATAACAGTTCAAAACACCCTGACGAATCAACCGCAGACAACGACAAGCCATTCCCATGGGTAAAGGCATTGCAAACCAAGGAAACGCTGCGCGGTGAGCAATTGTGGCTACAACACCATGACGGCAAGTGGCACAAGTTTCTGGTTAACTGCTCTCCTATCATCACCGGCAAAACCGCCAACGGCGTGTTGATCAGCCTAGATGATGTAACTGAATTAGAAGAAACAGAAAAAGCACTCATTCTAGCCCGCGACGCTGCAGAAGAAGCCAACAAGGCAAAAAGCCACTTTCTGTCTAACATGAGCCACGAAATACGCACGCCAATGACGGCAATATTAGGTTTTACCGAAGTACTAAAGCGGGGCAACGGCACAAGCGATGAACACTGGCACAAGCACCTTAATACTATCTCAAACAGCGGCAAACACCTGCTGGAACTTATCAACGATGTGCTAGACCTTTCAAAAGTTGAGTCTGGCGCACTTGAAGTGGAAAAGCTGGATTGTGCAGTGCATGTGGTGGCTAGCGACGTTGTCCAGGTACTGAGGGTAAGAGCAGAAGAGAAGGATCTGGATCTTGAAATCGTTGTGCCCGACAAGCTGCCTGAGTACATTCAAAGCGACAGTTCAAGACTAAGACAAGTCATTACCAACCTTGTTGGCAACGCGATCAAGTTTACCGAAAAAGGCGCCGTACAGATCATTCTCAGAACCGAGGAGATCGACGGAAAATCAATGTTCGCTATCGATGTCAAAGATAGCGGCATCGGCATGACACCGGATCAACAGGCCGCCGTCTTCAAGCCTTTTGTCCAGGCCGATTCATCAATCACACGCAGGTTTGGTGGCACAGGTCTCGGGCTTTCCATTAGTCGCAAACTGGCCCGCGCTCTGGGCGGCGATATTATCGTCAACAGTGAAGCCGGTGTAGGCACGGTTTTCACCGCTCTCATCGAAACCGGCTTACCTCACAATGCAAATTATCTGACGCCGGACGAAATCAGCTTAAAAATGACTGTCACCGACACCGAAGAACAAAAATTCTGGGAGTTCCCGGATTGTAAGCTGCTGGTCATCGACGATGCAGCAGAGAACCGTGAGTTGTTAACTCTGGTTCTGAACGACATAGGGCTGGCGACAGATACCGCAGAGAACGGAGCGATTGGCGTAGAGATGACTACTAACCAACACTACGACGTTATTCTGTCAGACATTCAAATGCCGGTGATGGACGGCTATGAAGCCGTAAAAGCAATGCGTGAAAATGGCATCCAACAACCGGTTGTCGCTCTTACCGCTAATGCCATGAAAGGCTACGAAGAGACCATTCTCAGTTCCGGGTTTTCGCACTACATGACGAAACCCATTGATATCGATGCGCTCACCAATCTGCTGGCGCAGCTACTGGGCGGGAAAGCCGTTAAAGCCCCTATCGCTAATCCGACGCTCACTCAAGCTGTCACCACTTCTAATGCACCCGTCGCAAGCACCCATGAACAACTGCCAGTGATATACAGTCGCCTCGGTGGATCAGAAAAGCTCGCTCCTGTGGTAGATAAATTCATCAATAAACTAAAGATCCAAATTCCTGAAATAGAAAAAGCCGCTGCAGAGAAAGACTATAAGGAATTAGCGGCACTTGGGCACTGGCTGAAAGGCTCTGGAGGCACAATTGGCTTCGACGCTTTCGTCGAACCGGCAAAAGCACTTGAAGACAACGCAAAAGCGTCAAACTATGCCAACGTGTTGGAAAGTATTGAGCAAATCAAATCACTCTCAAGCAGACTCAGAGGCGGAGTTAAAGGACAGTCAACGGAGGCGCCATCGAGTGAACGATACAGCGCCGAATCAACACCTAAACCTGCACAACTATCTAAAGAAATCGTCGGAAATGCCGTTGGCCCTATACACAGCCATCTACTAGCAAAAGATCCTGCATTTAGACCTATCGTGATGAAATTTCTGCCACGGCTAGAAGAACAACTGATCGCTATGGAGATCGCCATCAATCACGAAGACTACAATGAGGTTGCTAATTTAGCACACTGGCTGAAAGGGTCTGGCGGCACGGTTGGTTTCGACATATTCACAAAACCAGCCTCAGCAATGGAAAAGTACGCTAAACACAAAAACAGAGGGAAACTGACTGAATTACTTGAAGAAATTAAAATGTATTCTGCCAACCTTGTAATACCTGGCAACGATGAAAATGACTCATCGGCAATAGCGCAATCTGCTTAAAACCCGGTGATGGATGCAAACATGAGAAACAACGCCGTAGTTGACAATGAGTATGACTCTCCTGATCCCGATCAGGAACAATATGAGTCACTCATTAGTTCAGCCAAAATTATGCTGGTTGACGACGAACCCATTAACACCGATGTACTACAAACCTATCTCGAAGGTGAAGGGTATTCAAACTTTGTCGCAATTTCCGATTCAAAGCAAGCGTTATCGACTATGCGCTCTGAAAAACCAGATGTCGTTCTACTCGATTTGATGATGCCGGAAGTCTCCGGATTTGACATCCTCAATGCCATGCGGCGGGACAAATCATTACAACACATACCGGTGGTGATCCTCACATCGTCAGATGATGCAGACACCAAGCTTACAGCGTTGCAATTAGGTGCAATGGACTTTCTTGCCAAACCTGTTGACGCTAGTGAACTCGCTTTGCGATTGCGCAATACACTTGCTGCGAAGGCCTATCAACATCAGCTGGTCAACTACGATCAACTGACCGGGTTTCCCAAGTTTGACGCTTTTCTAGAATCCACGATCGCTGACATCAATTCGCTTGATGCACAGAAAGGTAAAGGCGCGGCTCTGCACATTTATCTGGAAAACCTTAAATCAGTCAACCACTCTCTAGGGCGTGATCAGGGTAATCGACTGCTACAGGCGTTTGCACGCAAAGTGGAGGCGTGCTTGCGCTCGGCAGATGTTATTCGTAATGCACTTGGCAGTGACATAAGCACAAGCATTGCCCGTACCGGTGGCGATAAATTCACGGTTTTTCTAGGTCACTTGGAAAACCCTCAGCAAGCAGCCGTTTTAGCCCGCAGGCTGATCATCGACACCAGTGAGCCATTCAAGCTGGACGGCAAGTTGATGTTCGCCAGCACCAAAATAGGTATCGCTATCTATCCTGACGATGCCAGCAACACACACACGCTGCTAACCAACGCAGAGACTGCTATGTCTCATGCTAGGGAACATGACCGCGGTGAGGGTTATGCTTTTTACTCAGGCAGCATGAACGCTGAGTCAAGTCGCATCATGGCCATTGAAAACGGCCTGCGCACAGCGATAGAAAAAAATGAGCTAAGAGTCACTTATCAACCTAAGGTTGATTTAGCCACCGGAAAAATTGTTGGCGCAGAAGCGCTGATCAGATGGATAAATCCGGAACTGGGGTTTGTTGGTCCTGATGAATTCATAGGTATCGCCGAACGTATCGGCATGATAGTCCCTATCGGAGAATGGATACTTAACCAAGCTTGCATACAAGCGGCTGAGTGGCAAGCTCAATTCGGTATCGATTTCAAGCTTGCAGTCAATGTATCGATCAAGCAGATCCATGATTCAGACATGGTTGCCACCGTCGAGCAAATCCTGAGCAAAACAAACCTCCCCGCCAGTTCGTTAACGCTCGAACTGACCGAGAACATGGTGATGGAAAACGCAGAGTCAAACATTGAACTGCTGCATAACTTAAAGGCGCTAGGGCTTAAGCTGGCAATAGATGACTTTGGCACTGGCTACTCTTCTTTAAGCTACCTACAAAGATTTCCACTGGATGAACTAAAAATAGACCGATCGTTTATCGAGGAGGTGCAGACAGCCGAAGACCGCGCCCCCATTGTCAGAGCCATGGTGTCTCTGGCCCATGACTTGGGGATGACTGTTGTTGCCGAAGGAATTGAAACAGAGATCCAGTTAAACCATATGAAGCAATTGAACTGCGAGCTGTTTCAGGGATATTTTTGCAGCAAACCAATAGTTCCTAAAGCATTCACTGAGTTATTAGACAAAGACTACCCACGCGCATAAAAACGAACTATTGTTACTCGCAATACACCAATATAGGAAGCTCTAATACGCGGGCGCTCTCTGGCAGAATCTCAGAGCCACTCCAACTGCATTTGGTGTCTTCTACTGTCTGCCACGATTGCATTGATATCCGATAATCGGTCGCAGCAAGTTTAAGAACCACAATACCCTCGTTATCAGTGATGGCAGTGGTTTCAACTTCACCATAGCGGCGCACTGCGGCATCAACCTCATTACATTCATAGGCCCCTTGATAATCCAAGCTTAATTGGTTGCAGCTATTCCCAACCACTATGGTTTCTGTACCCTGCACTACTTTTCTAGCCGCAGCCCTCCTTGTCATCGTAGTAGTAATCGCTTCGGCGGTAATAATTCGATCCTGTAGAACCGGCACATACCCATTGGACGGACTGGCGACCACATGTACGGTAACATTCCGAACCGAATCAACGCTATCTTTAGCGGCCGCCACCTTCGGGCTACTTAAGTGCGTAACGCTACAGCCAGACAATAGTACAGATACAATAAAACCGTACTGCAAGTTTATAGAGTTAATCAATAAGCCGGACTTCATGCTACTACGCCCGAACGCTTTCGATAGGGAAGCCTGCTAATTGCAATTAGCAACAGAAATAGAAGGGTGAAGTCCCGAGGTGATGCGGTAGTTTCAGTAGTAACTAAAGCACAACCACTACCGCGCACCCCGGTCTGCAATGATGAGTCACTGGCGACCGCCGCTAGTCCAATGACATCATCACTCTGTGGCGTGATAGCCACTGAAGTTCTATCATCGAGGTAGTCTGCATCACCGTCTTTATCAGAATCGATAACACTAAATTTCACCCCCAAAAACTGATCAGCCCACCCGTCACCGTTGGCATCAATGAAGACATCAACGGCACCGTTTTCATCAACGTCTATACCATTAGTTTCAACGATATCATTCAGACCATCTTGATCAGAATCAAGATCAAACATATTCGCAAACCCGTCTTGATCATAGTCTGGCAAATCCAGAGGACTTCCAATAGGCTGAATTTCGGGATCATCCAATTGCCCGTCGGCATTTTCATCCTCCCTTCCCGACTCAATAATATCGGCTGTCCCGTCATTATCGCTGTCAAGATCGAATTGATTAGGTACGCCATCGTTATCGTGATCTGCCATCGTTTCTACTGTATCTGCAACGCCATCATTGTCAGCATCTGATATTTGTACTAGGGTGGCAATATCGGGTTCAGAAGGTTCAAGCAGAGGATCGGTGTGGAAAATCGTCACCTCTTCACTATCTGTAAAACCATCGCCGTCAGTGTCAGGGTTGTTAGGGTCGGACCCAAGCTGTCGCTCTTGCGAGTCAGTTAGCCCATCGCGGTCGCTATCATTGTCAAGTGCAGGTGGTGCAGGTGGTGCAGGAACCAAAGCTTCCACCGGAACAACGGTGGGAGTCGTTATCGCCGGAGTTCCGGCAAAATCATAAGGATCAGCCA
>JALZUX010000675.1 GCA_023301405.1 Granulosicoccaceae bacterium
GGCATTTCATCGGCATACAACACATGAGCAAAGTCCAGCGTTACGCCGGTATTTTTTCGATTGAGCTCCTTTAGCGCCAGTAGGTTAGCGCCAACATCGGGCATCAGTGCAAAGGAGCGAGGTTCGTTGGGTTTGTATTCCAGTGATATGTCGACGTCCGGGTTGTGATCACACACTTTGGCCAGTGCTTCCATTGTGTGGTCCCAGGCGCGGTTGTAGTCAAGTTGAAATGAGTAATCAAAACCATCCTGTCCCAACCACAGTGTCATTAGCGAGCCGCCCATTTCACTTAGTGCATCCACTCCACGAAGTGTGATGTCAATGGCCTCCTGCCGCACGGCTTTGTCAGGATTTGTGAAGCCCCCCAACTTGAAGCCGGGGTCTGTGTAGTAGCGCATTGCCAGTCCGTTGAGCGACATGTCAAGCGTTTTCAGTCGCTGGGTTAGCTCTGCCGGGGTGTCGTCCTCGAAGTGATCGGGATAGTTTAGATCCGCTGCGTTCAGCCCCTCGACCGTAGAGGCCCTTTCAAGTAGATCGCCGGTCGTTACGTGATTTTTTCCTGGCCAATATTCTTTTGCGCCTATTTTAAACGCATTTAATCGAGCGGCGTATCGTTGGTTCGTGTTAAAAGTCATTTGGCTGCTTCCGGTCCGGTATGAGGAGTCAGGGGTCGGCGATCCAAAACCGATTCCAGTTAGAAAAATTCATTTCACTGACTACAAAATAACAAAAATATGATAATCTGTAAAATCGTAAAGTAAATATTTTGGGGAAAGAAATGATTAAACAGCGATTTTTCAAACTGGCGACCACGCTGGCAGCACTTAGTCTTGGTGGTATGGCTGCGGCTCAGGGGCTTAGCCCGCTCAATTCGGACACCGAAGCCGATCGTATGGACTGGAGTGAGCTTGATTCAAAGTTCGGCGCTCTGCCTGAGGTGCCCGAAGGGCTTTCAATTGGTGGTGTTTCAAAAACACTGACGAATGAGTATTGGCGTTCGCTTGGTGAGGGTTACCAGAATATGGCTGATACACACAACGTGAAGTTTGTTTATCAGGCGGCGCAAAGTGAAGGCGATCAGTTAGGGCAGTTGGGTATTGCAGAAAATTTGATAACGCAGGGCTTCAATGCGTTGTTGTTTTCACCGCAGACTGATGTAAACCTGCAGCCGGCTTTAGAGCAGGCTACCGAAAAAGGGGTTCCGGTTCTGAACGTGAACGATGCGGTAATTCCTAGTGCAACGCATTATGTTGGTAACGTACAGAAGGACAACGGCGTGCGGGCGGCCAAGTGGTTTATCGAAAATAATCCCGAAGGCGGAAAGGTCGCGGTTATTGAAGGTCAGCCGGGTGTGTTTGCCGCTGGTCAGCGCACAGCCGGTTTTACCGAAACCATAAGTGGCAGCGATGCCGGTTTGGAAGTTGTGGCCAGTATTCCTGCCAACTGGAGTCGTGAGCTAGCGTTTAATGCTGCAGCCACTATCATGCAACAGCATCCAGATCTTGTTGGGTTTTACGCTAACAATGATGGCATGGCGCTGGGTGTAGTCGAGGCAGTAAAAGCCGCTAAATTGCAGGACCAGATTGCTGTGATCGGCACCGACGGTATCTCTGACGCGTATGCATCAATTAAGGCTGGTGACCTGACCGGTACAATTGATTCATTTCCGGTATTAACAGGTGAAGTGGCGATGGAAGTAGTGCTTCGATTATTGGCAGGGCAAGATGTTCCACGCGTGGTTTCAACGCCGCAAGCGCTGGTGACTGCCGACAATATTGACCAATACTCAACCTCTGATATGGCTGCGTTACGCGGTGTATTGTTGAAGTAAATTTGTTGGATAAGACCGTCTCCACGACTACCGCCTTTCGGTCAGGCTGGTGTATTGGTAGTCGTGGTTTTGAGCCCGAATGATTATGTCTGCACATGCACAAAACGCCACCGGCATTGAGGGGTCCGTTGACCGGTTGCGGTTGGAAGGTATCTCAAAAAGTTTTTCGGGTCATGTTGCATTAGACCGGGTGGATCTCACCGTCAGCGCCGGGGAGGTGCACGGACTGGTTGGTGAAAACGGCGCGGGTAAGTCCACACTGCTGAACATTCTTTCTGGGGTGCTTTCGGCAGACAGTGGCACGATTACAATTGATGGTAAGTCGGTGAATATTAAATCGCCGTTGCAGGCGCGAACCAGTGGCATCGCAATGATTCATCAGGAACTGCAGCACGTGCCTGAATTGAGTGTTGCACAGAACATGTTTTTAGGGCGTCCGGTAAAAAAACTGGGTGGCGCTATTGTGAATCGCAAGCATCAGGAGCGAGTGGCGCTTGAAGTGCTGTCGCCGCTAGACCCGGATATCGATCCGTCCGTTCCAATTCGTACTCTCAAGGTTGCGCAGCGACAACTCATTGAGATAGGGCGAGCTCTGATGGAGGATGCACAAGTCATTGCGATGGATGAGCCTACGTCAAGCTTGACCCCTGCAGAATTCCTGCGGCTTGCGCGTTTGATTGAGGAGCTTTCGGCGCAAGGTGTGGCGATAATTTATGTGTCGCACAAAATGAATGAGATATTCGAGGTGTGTTCACGCGCCACTATCTTACGCGATGGTCGTAATGTTGCTGTCGCTGAATTAGCGCAGACGAATGCCGCTGGCATCACGGCAAGCATGGTAGGCCGTGATTTGGTAGATGCATCGCATGTCTCGCATGCCACCGATGATCTAGTGCTTAAGGTGAGCAATTTAAGTCGAGGTAAAGCGGTGAAAAAAGCCTCCTTAATGCTGCACCGTGGTGAGGTTCTGGGGATAGCAGGGTTGGTCGGCGCCGGTAGAACTGAATTGTTGCGGCTGATCGCCGGTATTGATCGGCCGGACGCGGGGGTGGTCGAGGTGCAGGGTAAGGTGGTTGCAAGCAACGACCCGCGTGCGGCCATACAAGCGGGCATGGGGTTGTTGCCCGAAGAGCGTAAGCGGGATGGCATTATCAGAGCGCGACCGGTGACCTCTAACGTTGCGTTACCGTCTTTTCGATTGTTTTCCAGATTCGGTTTGATTAAGCGCAAGCGGGTTGCAGATGCATCACTTTCAATTCTGCGTGAGATGGATTTACGGCCTCTGGATATAGATCGGGCTATAGGAACATTTAGCGGAGGTAACCAGCAAAAAGTCATTATTGGTCGGTGGCTGGCAGCGTCAGCGGACATCATGTTGTTCGATGAGCCCACTCGTGGAATTGATGTTGGCGCTAAGGCTGAAATATATTCACTGGTTGAAAAGCTTGCGGCAGCTGGCAAGTCGATAATTGTTGTTTCATCAGAAATGCCTGAATTAATTCGTCTGGCCGACCGGGTGTTGGTGATGAGTGAAGGCGTTATCACCGGTGAGTTACGCGGTGACAAAATCAATGAGAAATCCATGCTCGAGCTTGCTATCGTCAATGAAAACTAGCCCAGGTTTTAACCTAAAGGTTTCACAAATAATGCAGTCGGAACAGTAAACGCTATGAATAACGAAGATGCACTTTCCAACGCTGGCCGGGCTGGCTTTAAATTTCCTATCGGTATGCGTGATCTAGGCACTCTGTTTGGCTTGATTATAATATTTGTGGTGTTTTCGTGGTTGAGTCCGGTGTTTCTAACGGCCCCGAATTTGATCAATATTTTGCAGCAATCTTCCATTAATGCTTGTATTGCGTTGGGCATGACGTTGGTGATTGTATCGGGCGGTATTGACCTTTCAGTGGGTCCCATTGCAGCGCTCGCGGCTGTTGTTTCTGCATCATTAATGGTGGCAGGTGTGCCCATCCCAATGGCGATTATGGCGGCGCTTGGGGTGGGGGCGTTGTGTGGATTGTTTAACGGGGTGTTGGTTGCTTATGCGGGTCTGCAGCCTTTCATTGTGACGCTTGGCGGGTTGTCGTTGTATCGTGCTCTAGCATTGATATACACCGGTGGTAACCCTGTGTTTGGTATTCCACCTGAATTTCGAGCGCTGACAAATGGTGATCTGTTGGGTCTGCCAACGCCGGTCGTCCTTGTTGCGGTCATTGCGGTGGCATGTTGGATTGTATTGAACAAGACGCCGCTAGGTGAGTATCTGATGGCGGTTGGTGGTAATCAAGAGGCCGCCAGAATAGCCGGAGTCCCGGTGGCCCGCACAAAAATAGCATCGTTTGTGATTTCCGGCGTGCTTGCCGCCGTTGCCGCGTTAATTCTGGTGGGTAGGCTTGGCGCAGCCGAGCCAACGTTAGGCAGTCTCTGGGAGCTCGACGCCATTGCGGCAGCTGCAATCGGTGGTGCTTCACTGATGGGTGGCAAGGGCAGTATTATGGGGACTATTCTTGGTGCGATAATTCTTGGGTCCTTGCGCAACGGGCTGACCCTAATGAATGTGCAGGCGTTCTATCAATTGTTGGCGACAGGGATTATCATAATCGCGGCCATGCTAATCGACAGCGCAACACGTAAAAATGGATGAATAAACTAGATGTCCTAGATCCGAGGACGGTAGGGGCTCAAATTCGAATGCAAATTCCGAACTTGACGCCACTTGAAGCAAGAGTGCTTGAGTCCATGACCAGTCGTGCTGATTTTGCAGAAACGACCGGCCTAAAGGAGGTCGCGACCAGCGCCAGTGTGTCCGAGGCCATGATCATCAAGATCGTAAAAAAGCTTGGTTTTAGTGGTTTTCGTGAGTTC
>JALZUX010000676.1 GCA_023301405.1 Granulosicoccaceae bacterium
TGCCAATGGCCAGTGACTTCGATCGTAGCGTCACATTTCAAGCTTCACTTGATCTGGCATTGAAAGGACGTGTGCAGCCGAATGGCTATACTGAGTTCATATTGTATGAACGTCGACAAGAAGTTAAGAACGCAAGTTAGAAATTTGTCTCAGCCGGCAAGTTCTTATGAAAGCTAATGCCGTCGGCTGGAGTCAGAATTGTGTTATCTCTGTTGGAAGCGCCGTGTTAAATATCGCCTTCAGCAGAGGTCACACGTTGTTGCCCGGCAAGTAACACCACCGCTTTATAATTCACCACGACAAAGGCTACCCAAAGTCCATATACAGCATCTGCTCACTGCCATTAACTAAAGCCAATCAGTCGGCAGAGAAAAAGGCACAAACTTCAGCCATTAATAATTTACTACAGAAATTTGACTGTGTTTTTCATATTCACCTATGGCTCACCTGTCAACTAGGAATATTAAACACCAAGGCTTTTTATTGTCAGTTTTTAGTAACACCACCACTATATAAACAGTGTGTACCGCATGTGGTGCTATATAAGCGATCAAAACCGACCTCTGCAGACTTCACCGTATATTTACCGCACGCAAATCAGTATATTTCACCCTCCTGCCGTCACCCACAGCACAGCTACAAGCAAGTAGCTCTGTCACTCCGTTCCCATTTACCAGAGCCTACCTTTGACCACACAGCTAAAAGGCTTATTGATCACCACTCTAGGCGTTCTTTGCGTGGTGCCTGACGCACTATTTATACGACTGATCGACGCAGACGCCATGACAATTGCTTTCTGGCGAAGCTGGCTGTGCGGGCTAGTGGTGCTGTTGGCACTGATCATTCGCTACGGTCGACAGACTCCGCAACAATTTTTGGCGATTGGCCGTTGGGGCGTTGTCTATGCGTTCTTCGCCGCAGTCAGCGCACTATTGTTTGTGACTTCAGTCAAACTTACCACGGTGGCAAACACCACCATCATCATTGCTTCAATGCCGGTATTTGCTGCACTGATCAGTTGGCTGGTACTGGGCGAAAAACTAAGTCGCCGAATGTTCTGGACCATCGCACTGGTATTCGCAGGGTTACTGGTGATCGTTTACGGCACCATGATAGAAGACACTCACAGCAGCGGCGCCAGCCTGACCGGCGATCTGGCTGCACTGGCTGTTTCCCTTTGCTTTGCGATTGCACTAACTGCCGCACGCAAGGCACGCGCTCAATCTATGGTTCCGGCAATACCACTTGCCTACATACCCTGCGCACTGTTGTTGCTTCCCTTCGTTGACCCACTATCAATACCACCATCTCAGTGGTTACTAATTGCACTGCATGGCGGCTTTTTTATCGCCTTGAGCTCTTGCCTGCTGGCACTCGGACCACGCTATATTTCATCAGCCGAAGTCGCATTACTCATTCTGTTGGAATCTATTTTAGCGCCGTTGTTGGCATGGGTTATCGTGGGAGAAAAAGCCAGTCACTGGACGCTTGTTGGTGGCAGCCTGGTATTGTGCATATTGTGTATATCAAATTTTCTAGCGCTCAGGCGACGGAAAACCGCGTAACTTTTATTGAATCAAGAATCATCCAGAACAAGCCACTTCGCTATACAGCCCTTTATGGCTTGTGTCCCACAACGCGGTTACGCTACATCAACAGTGAAGTGAAATGGTGTTTAACGATATTACTGATAGCACTGTCACAGCCTACCAGTGCATGCTATCAAAGTGATAGTCATCACCGGTGGAGCTGGGAATACACGATCACTTGGTTTAGTGATGACAGTCACTTGAGCACCTATCCTTTCGTACAAGGCTTACCAACGTTATATGCTGTAACGTAGACATCATTAAGTGATACGCTTATCGCACAGTTCAGCTATATTTCAGGAAATGCGGTGAACAACTCGTGTACTAATAACGATCTGGTCGATTGCGAGGGCGCGCTATACAAAACGGTGCCCGCCAATCAGTACCTATTCAGCCACGGAGATGAATGCAGTCATTTTGTGTTTGTAAGAAGCGGCCAAGTGCGAGTTGAGTTGCTGTCGACCAATGGTCAGCAAATGCTGCTGTATCGCCTGAATGATGGTGAATCCTGTGTGATGACCACCGCATGCTTGCTTGGCAGCAACCACTATTTTGCACAGGCCTTCTCAGAATCAAATGTTGAACTGATACTGATACCACTATCTATATTCAGATCCAGGCTAGACGATTCCACAGACTTTCGCGACTATGTATTTAACGGATTTTCAGCCCGCCTTGCCGCGTTGATGCAACGCACCACCGAGTTGGCCACTTGGACAATAGACCAGAGATTAGCGTCCGTATTAAGCAATCTAGCGCCGTCCCACGGCCCTGCCATCAAACTCACGCATGATCAACTGGCGCTTGAAATTGGTTCGGCCCGCGAAGTGGTCAGCCGGCGGCTGGCGGCGTTTGAAAAACAAGGCATAGTAGCAAAACGTCGCGGCCATATAGATATTCTTGACCCCGTCAAGCTAAATCAACTGCTTGCACAATAGAAATAGCACACTTAAACGCATAAGGTCTCTGTGACAAAGTCACAAAGCAATTTATTGCATCTGCGTTAGTGTGGCCCTCATCGTCTCTAACAAGGTAATCGTGATGGGTTTAAGCAGAAATGTAGGGTCAATCGATAAAGGAGTTCGACTGGTAGCAGGCATTGCACTTGTCGCCTGGGGAGTGCTGGGCTCTGGCCTCAGCGGTACTATTGGCATAACAGCATCTGTTGTCGGATTTATATTGATCGCCACCGGGCTAATTAATTTTTGCCCCTTGTTCAAAATTTTTGGGCTCAGCACGCTTAAAAGTAACAACAACTGATTTGCAGAAACGGTCATATAGATATCAGGGTCACGCTTGACCCTGACCTGCACCGACAGATCACCAGTGGTTTACCGCTCCCTTTCAATCTCACGCCAGCAAAATAATGCTGGCGTCGTTTGGTAATGCGATAACAATCATAGATCTAACTATGCCCGCCGTTGTTATAACCATAAAACGGCCTAAGCACTATGATGATTGGACCAATCAAGCAGAATCAATCGCTTTGTATTATTACAGCCTTTGCATATCAGTTAATTTCGGACTCGATCGTCTAACTGGCTAGAGATCGAGATCCAAAAGCGTACTGAATTTCCATTCAATTACCCCTTACTACTGCTACCAAGCCACTTAGCACTTATAAAGCATCTGTTTGCAAGACACGACAATTCGAGACCACACAGATTATCAGAACCAAGGGATTAACCGGGGGTACGCCTATAGAATATGTTGCCTTCGGAACGGATCAATCTCATCGAGACAATTGGTAAGATAACTAGGTGGCTGTCCGAGAACTAGGGTCTTGAGCTCCGGTGTGAGATTTCGAGTCAGATATTTCTGATCGATTCGGGCGAATAATTGTTCTTCTTTAACGAGATTGGTCGTAATGGCTGACCAAAAGACCGCACTCGCAGTAGGAAAAAACTCATTCACTTGAGACAACCTAGCTACGCATATTTTCTTGAAAAGCACTTACTACACTCGGTAAGCAGGTTTTCCATAACCAGCTGCACTGGGGACAGAAAAAAACTGATCTTACAGCCGCAAATTCTTTTGTACTAATCGAATTAATAACAACCACACGACATTTTAAGTAGCACCAACTAATTCAACCTTCACGTCGGATCCATGGAGTGTTCATCACTTGTGAAGGCTGTTGGCTATTTACGGGTATATGGATAGGCTATTGCTTGACTGGATATCAGGTTGAAACTGCCAACGGTGATTGCGAGTCGCTTCATCGCTTAGAGTAACCGCTGGCACGTAGATAATCCGCGGTCTTGATGTAGGGTTAGCTGACTGAGGATCATGTACGTATCAGGCCACTACCTCATTCATCAACCGCGTAAGGTAGGGTGTTTTCCTACCCGGCCGACAATCCACGCCATAGTGAGCTGCTGTATAAGCCAGTGATGGCATACAACATCAGTTAGGCCCCACTGACACCGAACGCTAACTTAAAAATGCCAGCATTAGTAAACTGAGGCTGAAAACTTCAGCCTCAGGCAGGTTTCTTACCGCTTAATTTAGGTCCCAGCGAACGCCAAGGTGTAGACGATTATCCACTTCCCGATCATTCTGTCGAACATCAACCTGCAGGAAGCGATAGCCTCCAAACACTGATAATTGATCTCGAACCGGGAAAGTTACATCAACTTGTGCGTCTAGTGTTCCATCGGCTGTACCAAACGTGAGAATGTCCGGCGCGTAGTATAAACTAGCACCAAACTCCAATGGCAGCGCCTGAAAAGGCAGTCTGTAAGCAGTCTCCGCTCCAAAAGCAGCGGCTACAGCATCTTCATTTTCCCTGTTCAACAGAGCAACGTAACCCCTCGCACCAACTGAGAGTCGAATGGATTCAGCAAATTTAGCATCAAGAGACAAGCCGCCTTGAAGTATGCTATCCCTTGATTCGCTGTATAAAAAACCAACGTGTGTGCGGCCGTTGTCGAAACCGAATCGTGTGGCACTGCGTTCATACTGCGCGTATGCAACGCTTTCATTCAGATAAACACTCACTCGATCGTTAGTAAGTGGGGGCACCGTTCCCTGGGGTCGCATAGCAGTGCCGATCGCGCTTAGTATTTCAGCACCGCGATCAGTTATTGAAGGGGAATCAACTTCACCTTCAAACACCGTTTCTAAATCTGACAGTAAATTATCTGTCTGGATAGTCGCATCTAAAGATTCCTGCACCTCAACAACCTCTTCTATTGAAGCTGCTTTTACGACAGCGATTTCAGGAAATGAATCAGCAGAACCA
>JALZUX010000677.1 GCA_023301405.1 Granulosicoccaceae bacterium
TTGGATCCGGAGAGCCGCCGTGAAAATTAAACACCCCGTCACCACCTCGCAAACACTCAGTCATTGGGAGCTACGCAGTGACCTGGCCGCTGCGCTCAGGTGGGCCGCGCGTCTCGGGTTTAACGAAGGCGTCGATAACCACTTTTCAATCGCAGTTGCAGATGAAACAAACCAGATCACCGGCCAGCAATTTCTGATCAACCCGTATGGCTGGCACTGGTCAGAGATCACCGCCTCGTCTTTGGTTCTATGTAACGATAAAGGCGACATACTCGAAGGTGATAACACCGTTGAAGACACAGCCTTTTTCATTCACAGCGGCATTCACACTGCAGTGGCTAACGCCACCGTAGTACTTCACACGCACCAACCCTACGTCACCGCACTTAGCTTATTGAAAGACAACCGCCTTAAGATGTGTGAGCAAAATGCGCTCGCCTTCCACAACCGCATAGCTTACGACAACGCCTACAACGGCCTCGCACTGGATAGCGAGGAAGGCAATCGGCTTGCATCACTCATGAAAGGAAAATCAATACTAATGATGGCTGGCCATGGCGTAACCGTCACTGGCCCGACTATGCGCGAAGCATTCAATGACATGTACTACCTGGAACGCGCAGCGATGTTTCAAGTGCTCGCTATGTCAACCGGGCAATCACTTATTGAAATACCGGCAGACGTCATTGAAAAAACAGCCAAACAACAGTGCTTAGAATCAAAAATCGTTGCTGAGCGGCATTTTACAGCTTTAAAGCGTATGCTAAAGAAACAAGAACCAGACTACCTAAACTAGCTTATGGAAGAACACCAACAAAAATTACAACCGAACAGTACGAGCCCAGCCACAATAACGGCTAGGCATACATATATATCGACACGCTGCATTTGACACTCAAAGTTAAAATATCACTCTGAGAAACTTCATCGGGATCAACTCACAGATATAGGCAGCAGCGTTGGTAATGCCATTACTGAGCAAGCCTAGATTGTAAGACAATATTTAACAAGGCCAACTGCGTGAACATCAATACGGTAACTAAGCTTTTAACCGCTGTCATTAAGGGTTTCACTCCTCTTGGAACACAGCATTTAATTACTAGCAGTCAACAATCAAGAAGCGGGAAAAGAAAATCTCGAAAGGATTCATCTCGCGGCAAACTAAACACCCCGTTTAGTCAGTTTCTCGAAGCTACTCGATTTATACGAAGCATCATAAAGTATGTTTTTATAATCTGGGCGCTAGTGCTAGGGGTATACACCCTTTTTAACTTTATATCGGAAGCAGCATGGCAGAAAGAAGCAACGGAGCCTGAACACAGCACGGTTAACATTGATAGCTCCCCCACAACTTCAAACAAGGAGCCAGTTAAAGAATTAACCGCTGAATCAGCCAATCCCACTACCGCTGAGATCAGCCAGGTAGCCGCTCAGAGCTCACCCGCGCAAAAAAGCCAGAGCGTGGCAACTGTTGAACCAGATACCGAACCTGCATTAGCCAACCTTTCATCCGCCACAGGACCTATCCTTAAAGTCACCGCGTACAGCGCCATACTATTTGATTCTCCCAATGATACTCAATCAACCCAAACACCACTCGACAAAAACAGCACGGTCATATTACTCGAACGCCAAGGCGAATGGATTAAAGTAATCACTGTCGACAAGCAAACAACAGGCTACGTTCACTCATCACAAGTTACTGCCAACTAAATTTTTTCGATAGCAATAGCTCGTCGGATAGTCATACCCTTGATGTGATTTTTCAGCTGTTTTTCGATAGCCAAGGTATTCGAAAAGCGCTTGATTTTCTACTAGCTCTACTCTGGTTTCAATTTCCACTTCTGGTATTCCCAGCTGATTCGTGCAAGCCTCAACCTGACTGACCAACAGGCGCGATATGCCTAGACCACGGTAATCCGGCTTAACGGCTAGCTTACCCAGATACACATAATTCATACAGGGCCTGGCAAACACACACCCGACTAATTTTTTATCTTTCACCGCGATAAACAGTATCTCATCGCGTACTTTTTTTATAAGCTTCTCTACGTCAAACGTATTTAACGACGACGGTGGATCAACCCTACCTTCCATATACGCAAAAGCCTGCCTGAGCAAGCTCAGCAACTCTACAGGCTCATTAAATTCTGCAGCATTTACACGAAGAACTTCTACCATGCCTTTTATCAAGCCTTTGCACGAAAAACAGTAACAGCTTACCTGATGAGACACTTTTCTGTTAACTGTAAAATTCGCCTAACGCAGTAGCTACAAACACCCAATGAGATCTGTACAAATAGCGGCTATTCATGGATTTCTTATTCATCCTGATCAATCAACCCTGCCACTCAAAAAACGGCTGTCGATCTATTGCAGCGTTATAGGTTTTGAGTTTGATTTGCTAAAAAGTAAGTGTAGTATCTCCGTAGTTCTGCATCATCATGCCGTCATGCAACTTAGCACCGCTGGCCACTGACGTATCGGCAGTTGTGCCAAAATCACGCGCCTACAAGCCAGATGGCCAACAGATTAATACTCACCCAACAGTCAAAATGATCACGAAACGCCAGCTTTTCAGCTGCAACGTTTACGAACCAGATAACTCATCCATGGATTCCCTGTGTCTAATAGCGACGATATAAATACAACACCTCCTCAAAGACTCATCATAGGTATTAGCGCTGCATCTGGCGTTATGCTGGGCATACGGGCACTTGAGTTACTAGGACAAACAGATATTGAAACCCACCTGGTCATATCAAAGGCCACTACACTGACCGTTGCATCGGAAACCAACCTTCATCTTGATGAGATTAAATCCCTCGCCGATCACGTCTATGCCGCCGGTGATATTGCAGCTGCGATATCCTCGGGATCCTACAAAACAATGGGCATGCTGATAGCACCCTGCTCGATCAAAACGATGGGTGAAATTGCATCAGGAGTAACATCAAGCCTTTTGAGCCGCGCAGCAGACGTTGTCCTTAAGGAACGCCGCCGACTGGTACTGATGCTTCGGGAAACCCCACTACACGCCGGGCACCTGAAAAATGCGCTGGCGATCACCGAAATGGGAGGCATTATTGCCCCGCCCGTACCAGCTTTCTATACACGCCCCACCACCGTCGATGAAATGATCACTCAATCTGCAGCGAGAGCGCTGGATCTTTTTAACATTAATACACCTGACCTGAAGCGCTGGGGGGAAGATGTAAAGATGAGCGACAAATAGCAGCGTTATCTCTATACCGGGAGGCTACCGTAGAATCCTCCCTTGCAGGGGCAGCTTGTGAGCCGTGCCCTGCCCAATATCTCTGCGCTAGTGGCTTGTAGGGGTGGTAATACGTTAGACACGAACATCCCAGGGGGCCTGGCTAGGGGGGCCTGGCTAGGGGGCCTGGCTAGGGTGGCCAGTCGAGAACAGTGTGCAGTACACGCTAGGTCATTTAGCCAGTTGTTGCGTTCAGTCTGGTTAAAAGTTAGGTATCTAGCCAGCTTGTTTTTTAAACCATACCTCGTCACCCTATGACTATGGAGTGTTGTGATCTTTCAGAGGCCCCCTGTCGCGCGAGTTAATCAATGACAGAGAAGTTCGCGCACAGCCCCACCGGTTTTCGAGCACAACCGACACCGCCCACGGACGCGACGGATGAGTTCTGAATGGTGACGAGGTTATTTAAGGAATTGGGCCACTGTCTCGCGCACTTCATCAGGGGTTTGCATACCCTGAGTAGTGTGCACATGCTTACCAGCCCTATCGAAGTAAAGCAAAGTGATGTGAGGCACGTTGTATTTTTTCTGCAACTCCGCACCCTCAGTGGAAGTGATATCGGCAAGGCGATATAATACGGAATCATCTGAGTCCAACGCTTTTGTCACCACGTTGTTCAGGCGACGACAAACTGGGCAACCGGGGTCATGAATCTGCACCAAAGTAGGCTCACCCTGCCCGATCACCGTGAGATCATGCAGGTTCCGGTTTTTGGTTTCATAGGCGTTGATTCCTACCGCTGCGGTTCCTAAGCCAACTGCCACCAACGGCAGCATGATTAGCTTACGCCGCATCATAGACGGGGCTTGTTCTTCGGTAGCTTTTTGAGCTTTTTGAGATTTTCTGGCTTTCTTGCCCATCAGGGAACAGTCCTCTTTAATAATAAATTGACAACGAGTGACGCTGCCGTTTTATTGCACCTTCAACTAAAATACCATTATTGGTCAGTAAAGAAAATTTCGCCGTAGGCAGCACTTGCACTACGACCGGAATTATCAGTGTCTGTCATGATCGCCACGGCATCTATGGTGTCGATATCGTTGCCAAAGACCTTTTTCAAGTCATTCAGGACATTGCGCTTTTCAGTCACCCATTGACCAGTGGGATCTTCTGATCCGCGCACGGACAGCATTATTGAGTTCTTCGGCCGATACGCATTCGGCCAAATCTGTTCTTTTGATTGATTACTAGACCACACATAATTGAGCGATTTAGCTTTCCAGATAAAAACCCCACCAGAATTCACAACGTATAACCGAGCGACATAGTCATCACCCTCTTTGGTGGCTTCATCCAGGCCACTGAGCCGGTTATCTATTTTCCAGCTCCAATTAATATAAGGCGTTTTTTCTAGATCAATGCGAATCTTTTTACCTAGCCCCGACGCTGCAGCCGAAGCTGTTGCAACCAACACTGTTTGATCACCTTCTTTGGTAAACTGATAGTCTGTCGTACCAACAAATGATTTTGACTCCCAGCCTTGCAAACTGCTTTCAGAGAATTCAGTTATCGCTATGCTAGTGCCTGACGCTGACACCGCCCCTGTCACAGCAAGTAGCAGAATCAACGTAAATTTATTCACCAGTCCTATCAACACATCACCTGTTGTTTTTCTATTTCGCTATGACTGGTTTACAAAGCCAAAAGTTCAGGATATCTCGGTAGGCCGCGAACTGAATAACAATGACGGGTCTACATCTTCGCGATGGCCCAGTCCTTGTGAATTGTCGATATAAAAGAGCTTGCTAACAATCAGCTGAAACCACTGAATTTTATCAAGCGCCTTGGCAATCGCCGGTGGCGCGTTATCCCCGGTTACCGGGAATTTTTCAGAATAATGTTCGATCATCTGCGCTTTTTGATTCTCAGGAACCATAACGACTATCCCTTCAAGTTGTATTCCTTTGATATCATTCCAATCACTATAGTCACGCTGAATGCTGGCTGACACGTTGCGATTTACAGCAATATTTTTACAGTGGCGCGTATGCGACGCCGATAAAAAAAGCAGCCCCGCGTCAGTGGTAGCATAGAACACCGGCGATACCCACGGTCGATCACTCTGCGAGGTAGCAAGGCACAGCACGCTATGAGAGTTGAGGTACTGCTGCACCACCGCGAGAGTATTGCTATTCAATTACTCTCTCCGATAAGTTTACTAGAGCCTCAGGTGAGGCTCGTTTGTACCGGCCGGTCTGGTTGACCCGCTCTGATATCACTAGCCAAGTAATGCGTTGATAATTTCGTCTTCAAGTTCACCACGAATTGCCAGCATTTCGCCCAGTTTTGATAAGTCTTCTTTAATTTTTTCCTGATCAGCATCAGCACCATCAAAGTTTTCGTAAGCATCGTTGAACTCGACCATGACGTCTGTGGTTTCACCAATACCAGGATAAGCCACTTCTGCTGCCTCTTTAACAGCACCACGACGCTCTTTGCCTTCAATGATTCGCTGATAAACAGTGAAGTGCCCCATGGCCATGTAATCAACCATGATGTTTAAAAGCTCTTGCAGGGCGACAGGGGCAATATCTTTCGGGCCCTGTGAGTCGACCTGATCAGGAGATGTCACCCCGACCAAACCGCAATAAGCCGATAAGGTTTTTTGTCGCTGTTCTTTTAGGGCTTCAAGAGTTTCGCCAAGATCGCTTCTACGCTCTTGCACATTTGCTGCTGCTGTCATTTCTGTTACTCCAGGTAACGGGGTTCAAGGTGTGGGAGCTATTGTCTTCGACTTTTAATTAAGTCGTATTTTATTGTTCAATTGCTACCGCGGTTTGCCACATTATTGTTGTTGTGTGATGAAGTGTACATCGAATACGCAATCGAAAAATACCCCGCCTCTATTTTTTAATCATCATCAAACTCAATGATAAGTGACAAAAAATCGTCAGGGTGGATATACGTTTCACTCACTGCTCTACCACTAACCGATATCCCTGCCTCATGCACAGACAGTGCTGATCCAGAGATCAGTGGATGCCATGAAGCCAGTCCACGCTTTTCCCTAAGCCGCACGTAGGCGCAGGAATCAGGCAGCCAATCTATGTCCTTTAGCCCTTCTGCATCAAGCTCTATGCACTCCGGAACCAGGCTCTTTCGGCGCCAATAATTTGTACATTGGCATGTTTTAACGTCAAGCAAACGACACGCCACCCGTGTATACCTAACCAGATGTTCATCTTCGGTCTGTATTTTTTGCAAACAACAACGGCCACAACCGTCACAAAGAGACTCCCACTCCTCTTTGCTCATTTGCTCCAGTGTTTTTTCTTCCCAAAAAGGAATGGAGTCACTCATAACGTGACTCCAATATGCAGACTCTGCTGGATTACTTCAGGCATTTTATGCTCGGTAGATTTTATCTATACCGCCTGAAGTATATCGTGATGAACTGACATTATGCTCAGGCGTATTTAGCATCGTTCGAGGCATCGTGGTACGACACCACACGATCAACCTCATTTTTAGATCCCATGATAACCGGTACACGTTGATGCAAGGCCGACGGATTGATGTCCATAATACGCTCACGCCCGGTGCTGGATACTCCCCCCGCCTGCTCAACAATAAAACTCATGGGGTTTGCCTCGTACAGTAAGCGCAGTTTGCCGCCATCGCCTTTTGCCTTCATTCGGGCATCGATCGGGTACATAAAAATGCCACCCCGGCACAACAAACGATGCACATCTGCCACCATCGATGCCACCCAACGCATGTTGTAGTCTTTTCCTAACGGGCCGTCTTTACCCGCTAAGCACTCATCTACATAGCGCTTGACCGGTGGCTCCCAGTGACGACTATAAGACTGATTTATCGAATATTCACCGCTATCTAAAGGAATTTTGATATCCGGCATGGTTAACAGGAAATCACCAGTACTGTGATCAAGCGTAAAGCCATTCACACCGCGGCCGGTGGTTAGTACCAGCATGGTCGATGTGCCATACAGACAATAACCCGCACACACTTGCTTGGCGCCAGACTGCAGAAAATCTTTGTCGGTGACCTCGTCAACGCCTTCCGGCACTTCAAGAATTGAGAAAATAGTGCCTACCGACACATTAATATCAATATTTGATGAGCCGTCTAAGGGATCAAAGGTGATCAGATATTTGCCACGAGGGTACTCTTTAGGTACCGGCAGCGCATGGTCCATCTCTTCGGATGCCATTCCCGCCAGGTATCCGCACCATTCAGTTGATTCGATAAATAATTCATTCGACAGAATATCCAACTTTTTCTGCTGCTCACCCTGCACATTCTCGGTATCTGCACTGCCCATTGCCTGACTGGCCAACGCGCCATTTCCGGTCAGGAAAGCAATGCGTTTGCAGGCAGACACTACTTCCAGTAACAAACCGGTGAGCTTGCCACCGGAAAACGGATGGGCCCGCTGCTCTTCTGATATAAATTGGTAGAACGACTTTCTTTGTTGCATCGATAGGCCCCTGCTCTGAGCAGATTTCTAAATAAGGGAAGGTCATGTTCAGACCTGCTGCAATTACCCTTGCTAGATTTCTACCATATCGAAATCGTCGCGACCGGCTCCACAGTCTGGACACACCCAATCGGCTGCTACATCGGCCCATAAAGTCCCAGCTTTAATGCCTTCTTCAGGGGCGCCCACCGCTTCGTCGTAGATCCAGCCACAAACCACACACATGTATTTCTTGTAAATCAATGAAGGTTTTCCACAGTTATAAGCACTAAGTGATCGTATATCAGCGCTGGATCGTCGGTGCAAGCCCGCACCGCCGGCATTTACCGGAATCCGCGCCACGCAAAATCTTGATGTCACCCGCCATATCTTCCCAAGCCGCTTTGCGAGACAATCGTTATATAATGTCTATTTCGTCAAGTGACGGTGATTAATATCAATCCACAGATCATCTCACCACCAACGAACCATGCAACCCAACCTATTTTGATAAGGGGGCCCAGTGTCCAGTTCAGAAATTCTATTCGGTGAGGCTCAATGCCACATCCCCGGCGGCGTCAATTCACCTGTCCGTGCGTTTAAAGGTGTCGGTGGTACGCCACTTTTTATGAGCCGTGCCGAGGGCGCTTATTTGTTTGATGCCGATGGAAAACGTTTTATCGACTACATTGGTTCCTGGGGACCCATGGTTGCTGGCCACTGCCACCCTGATGTGATCAACGCCGTGCTAAATGCTGTGAAAAATGGCCTGAGCTACGGCGCCCCCACCGAACTGGAAACCAAAATGGCCGCCAGGGTTTGCGAGCTGGTGCCGTCGATAGAGATGGTGCGAATGGTGAGCTCTGGCACCGAAGCCACCATGAGCGCTATTCGTCTGGCGCGCGGATACACCGGCCGCGATAAAATAATTAAATTTGAAGGCTGCTATCACGGTCACTCGGACTGTCTGTTGGTCAACGCCGGTTCTGGCGCACTGACACTTGGCGTGCCTAGCTCCCCGGGTGTGCCGGCGTCTGTGGTCGAACATACAATCACTCTTTCATTCAATGATTCAGAAGGCGTAAAAGAATACTTCAAGAGTCACGGTGAACAAGTCGCCGCCATCATTGTTGAACCCGTCGCAGGCAACATGAATTGCATACCCCCAGTCCCGGGCTTTCTGGAAACACTGCGCAGCAGCTGTGATGAATACGGCAGCGTATTAATTTTTGATGAAGTCATGACCGGCTTTAGAGTGGCACGGGGTGGTGCTCAAGAACTTTATAACGTTATACCTGACATGACAGCACTGGGTAAAGTGATTGGTGGCGGTATGCCGGTTGGTGCCTTCGGGGGTCGCCGCGAGATCATGGAGCACCTTGCACCACTGGGGCCCGTTTATCAGGCAGGCACATTATCTGGAAACCCAGTTGCAATGGCTGCAGGACTGGCAACACTTGAAATCATCGGTCAAGACGGCTTTCACGACAAGCTATCAAGCAAAGCTAAAGCCCTGACCGACGGCCTAAGCACCGCCGCCAAGCAAGCTGGTATTCCAATGACCACCAGTCAAGTCGGTGGTATGTTTGGCATGTTCTTCACCGAAGAAGAAAAAATGAGTCAGTTTCACCAGGTGATGGCATGCGACACAGAGCGCTTTAAACTATTTTTCCACGCCATGCTTGACTCAGGCGTGTACCTGGCACCATCAGCATTTGAAGCAGGCTTTATATCATCAACCCATAGTGAAGCTGATATCAAAGAAACAATAGATGCCGCAAGCAACGCTTTTACAAAACTATAAATCAAAGCCACCTACAAGTTTTTTAGCTATCACCGACAAATTTAAACGGATCACCCAACAATGGCAAAAGGCACACACGAATATACCGTTGATGAACGCAACGCCGCTATTAAAATCAACGTTAACGGAAAATTATTCCCGCGTGAAAAAGCCACGGTTTCTGTGTTTGATAGCGGCTTCGTATTGGGTGACGGTGTTTGGGAAGGGTTAAGACTTCACGAAGGCACGCTGGTCTTTTTAGACCAACACCTTGATAGGCTCTGGGAAGGCGGTAAAGCCCTGGACTTTGATCCGGGTATTAGCCGTGAAGAGTTAGTCAATCGACTTCATGCGACTCTTAAAGCAAATAAAATGCACACTGATGTTCATATTCGGTTAATGGTATCACGGGGTGTTAAAGCCACTCCGTATCAGGACCCGCGTGTCACTATCTCAAAGCCTACTATTGTTATTATCGCAGAATACAAAACACCAAAGCCAGCCACCCTCACCAAAGGCGTTGAGCTTTTCACGGTACACGTCAGACGCGGCAGTCCAGATGTACAAGACCCGTTAATCAACAGTCATTCAAAAATCAACTGCATCGTCGCATGTATACAAGCCACTAAAGCCGGTGCCGATGAAGCCCTGATGCTTGACCCGCAGGGCTTTGTTGCCACCTGTAACTCAACGCACTTTTTTATTGTTAAAAACGGTCAGGTATGGACATCCAATGGTAACTACTGCCTACACGGCATCACGCGCGGCAACGTCATTGATCTCTGCAATTCAAGCGGTATTCCGGTCAATGAAAAAATCTTCAGCCTCACTGAAACCTACAGCGCAGAAGAAGCATTTGTCACGGGTACATTTGCAGGCATCGCGCCGGTCAGATCAATTGACGGGCGTGTGATAGGCAATGGCAAGCGCGGCAAACTTACAAAAAAACTTCAGGACTTATATTTGAACCTGCTTGATTCAGAAGCTGGCGTAACGCGTGTTTAGCCGATGGCAAAAGTAGACAACATCACCAGGATTGCGATGTGGTCCGGCCCGCGCAATATTTCCACTGCAATGATGCGAGCATGGGAAAATCGCGCCGACACCTTTGTGACAGACGAGCCATTCTACGCCTGCTACCTAAACACCACCGGCATAGACCATCCAGGCAGGCCCGAGATCCTTGCATCGCAATCAACTGATTGGCAAGAGGTGGCAAACAATTGCTTACAACTGACCAAAAGCCACCAGACCATTCACTACCAAAAGCATATGACGCAACACATGCTACCTCACCTGGATCTGCACTGGATTAACCACCTGCACAATGTATTTCTTATACGCTCACCGGAAGAAGTCGTGGCGTCGTATTCTCAAGCTCGCCCGAACATGACACCTGAAGATCTCGGGTTCGAACAACAGCACCGCATTTTTGAACACGTGTGCAAAAACGTTGACCCGAAACCATTAGTCATCAGTGCCAAAGACGTTTTGAAAGATCCCCAGCAAGTTCTTAATGCAATCTGCGAAAAATGCCAAATTCCTTTTGATCAGGCAATGCTTAACTGGCCGGCTGGCAAAAGAGACTCCGATGGTGTTTGGGCTCCGCACTGGTACAACAATGTGCAGAAGTCCACCTGCTTTGCCCCACCCCGTGAACGCAACATTTCGCTCAATACCGTCCAGCAGGAAATTGCCAACCGCTGCCGCCCGTTCTTCAATGCCTTACAGGAAAGCGCAGCCTTGTGACAACGCTGCTGCAGCAATCTTTACCTTGAGCATTACCAGTCATCTGTACCCAAAGCTGCACATCTATGCGGCACTGGAGAGACACGAAGATACTGGTTCAAACAGACAAGATAGCAATAGATCAAATATCGATATTCTTTTTGGCTACAGTCAACATAAGGATATACGGCTACGCTACGTTAATGATGTAGCACCAGAGTTTGGAATCTCAGCAGGCTACTACTGGTAGGCATTGTATTTTGATTCTACAACGGTTTTGTTAATTTAGCCGCCTCGTTATATCATTCGGCTGCATAATGATGCCCCACGCGTCACAGCAACATGAACCTGACAATCCTCCGCTACAAAAAGGCTATTCCAATGACAGAGGTAACTACCGAAAAACGCGACCGCGTAATGATTATTACGCTTAATCGCCCAGAAGCAATGAATGCTGTCAATCAAGCACTCGCAGAGCAATTAGCCGCTGCGATGGACGCACTTGATAACGATGACAACCTATCAGTGGGCGTTCTAACAGGTGCAGGCCGAGGCTTTAGTGCCGGCATGGACCTGAAAGACTTCGTCTCTGTAGGTATGCCGGTTGTTGAAGGCCGTGGTTTTGGCGGCATTACCGAAAAAGGTCCCAAAAAACCACTGATCGCTGCTGTCGAAGGCTTTGCATTAGCCGGTGGACTTGAACTGGCTTTATCGGCTGACATCATAGTCGCCGCAAAAGGCGCAAAGCTTGGCATTCCAGAAGTCAGTGTCGGCCTGTTTGCAAGCGCTGGCGCACTGCTGCGATTGCCTAGGGTTCTGCCCTACTCACAGGTGATGAAAATGGCACTCACTGCAACACCAATGTTGGCAGAAGAAGCCTACTCTTTTGGCCTGGTGGCAGAGCTTAGTGAGAAAGGTGAAGCACTAGAGACAGCCATCACCATGGCCAACAAGATTGCTAAAAACGCGCCTTTAGGTTTAATGGCTTCCAAAGAAGTTATTCGTGAAATGCAGGGCCGAACTGAAGCAGAGTTCTGGGAGTACCAATCAACACAGCTTGATAAAGTATTCACAAGTAAAGACGGTATTGAAGGTGCAACCGCATTTGCAGAGAAAAGAGCCCCTAACTGGAAAAGCTGTTAGCTCTGATTATTAATTTCACACAATAACTAACAGTCCGCTTTTTGCAGCAGCCTTGCCGCTGCATCAAGCGGAATACTAAACCCGGCTGATCGCCGTGCTGATGCACTAGCGCCTTGGCAACCTTTTGCATCACCAGCAACACAGCAATGGTGATAATAATCCAGACCGGCCAGTGCACTGATCGCCCAATAACACGGCGCTATGTGCGCGCCATAAAATTCAATAATTTTAGTCGTCGGTGCACAGTAAACGATATTACTGAATCCTGCACCATGAGGGCCTGCAACCACACTTGCCTCAGTAAACAATTGCGCCTGCTGAACCACACTCATTTGCTCTGGCTTGACGACCTCAAAACCATGTTGCACAAAGAAGTCTTCTACCTCAACCTGGTTATCAACGGTCCTTCCAGCGGCGGTACCGGCGTCTCTGCTGACAAAAAGTTTTCTGTTAGTAACAGTGCCAATAGATGAACGACCGAGTATGGTTTCCTGCATGATGGCAGGCAACCATTGACCCATCGTGTAGCCCATCTTGTTGCTTAAATAAGGCACAATCAATTCGTCTGCCGTCATATAAGGCGAGTGCAGCTCTGATTCGATAAGTTGCTCATCTGTGATACCGGCACGGGTCAGCAACGCCCGTGCAAAGCCCGGGGTGGCATTAGGTACTACAAATCTATCATC
>JALZUX010000678.1 GCA_023301405.1 Granulosicoccaceae bacterium
TCCTTAGTAGAGCACAAGGGACTAAGCCGTTTAGTTATTGATCTGGATTCAGGCGTGGTATCTGGCGCAATTGCCGCGCAGCAAGGTGAGACATCTAGCAATACAGTGACCTACAGCTTTAGTAACTATGCGCTAGTAGACTTGCGTGTCGGCGGCACTCCAACAAGTGTTTTAAGCAGTAACGCCACCTTCATCGGCGACACAACAGGGAACGCCTCAGTAAGAGATGATCCAACAATATACATTGATACGGCTGGTGAACTGGTTATTCGCCGAAGTGCCACATTCGCAAATACATTCACGTCTATGTATACCGCAGAGTTTTACCAGCGCACAGGCTTCAGTTCGATCGCCTCATTTGTTTCAGTTTCCAGTGATGATGCTCTTTTTGATGCCAGTCCTATCGACGGCATAGACGCAAACGGGAAACCGATCGACGAACTGCTTTTTGATGTTCCAGCCAGCGCTAGAGTGGGAATTTTCCAAGCCTCGTGGAACACCATCGGTGGCAACGACACCAACGAAAACATAGGCATGAGCTTTGCGATTATTGATCTAACCGCGGGCACCAGTTCAGGCGCGTTAACGTTTATCAGAGCAAGCACTCCGGATCTGCTGGCATGGGATGCAGTGCCGTTTGGGCAATCGTATTTCGGTGCTACGGATAGTAGCGGTAACGCGCTTTATCAAAGTAACAAACAAGCCAACGGATTTACCGATGTTTTTGTCGAGAACTCGGCTTTTACTCTAGCCGTCAATTCTGACGGCAGCCGAACTTTAAAATTCACTACCTCGTCAAATGGTGGCGCACAAAACTGGCGGGACTATCAAGGAAACGCGCAAGTCTCCTGGCTTGGCAATGAGCCCTTTCAAATATCCGGTGCGGACAGCCTACTGACAGGATCACTGTCGCACGGCTCACCCACCACATCAGGCGGCTGGGAGATCGATTTCTCTGAAATCCCGTTGTTATCGTACATACCTGATCCGCACGATACAGGTTCAATAGAGCTTGATTTTTCACTGTCTTCCACCGGCGAGACAGAAATCATTGACATCAATATTCAACCGATTACAGATCCGCCAACATTGTCCGTCAGTGATGCGACCGGCTATACCGGAGTGCCACTGGTTATCTCTGCAAGCGTTGTGGATTCAGCCGACGTTGACGGATCAGAAACACAACTGACAACCGTTGATTTTAGCGGCGTACCGACATCAGTCATATTCAATTCTACATCGGGCTCTGTTGTCGACAACGGCGGCGGCCACTGGACATTAAGCCGTACAGCTCTCGCCAGCTTACTGGCTACCGGCAGTGCGCCGTTATCGACCATCGTTACCGTGGAGAGTCTTAATACTGATAGCGCTGACATCGACGGAGACTCAACAATTGAAGACGGTGACAACGGCAGCGGTGTCGACGAATATGACGAACTATTGCTGCAAACTTCCTTTAACTTGATCATCGGTGAACTCCCCACAGTCACCACCCTGTTAACCGGTAACGGCACACCTACGATCAGTGGAACGGCAAACCCAGGTGTTGGCGAAACACTTACGGTGACAGTCAACGGCGTGACTTACACGGCCGGTGACGGCAACCTGACTAATAACGGTGACGGCAGCTGGGATCTAATCATACCCACTACCGCTATACTTGCCGAAGGCAGCTACTCTGTAGTCGCACAACTGTCTCATACGGACGGCGCGACCGGTATTGATGGCTCCACCGATGAACTTATTGTTGATCTAACCCCGCCACCTGCACCCGGGGTTACATCCCAATCGACTCAAAAAACCACCCCGGTTATCAGTGGCACCACCAGCATTGGATCTGGCTTCACTCTAACAGTGACTGTTAACAGCATTACTTACACCGCTGGCGATGGCGACCTTATCGACAACGGTGATGGCTCATGGGATTTGACAATACCGGCATCCAATGAATTGCCAGAGGCACTTTATCAAGTCATCGCCACACTCACTGACGCCGCAGGTAATACAAATTCTGACCCGGGTAGCAACGAATTGCTTATAGACCTTACCGCGCCTGCGGCCCCCGGAGTGACCAGTCTCACCACCAACAATACGACGCCGGTGATCAGCGGTACCGCTGCCACAGGTACCGGGGATATTCTAACGGTTGAGATAAACGGCATTGTCTACACCGCTGGAGACAGTAATCTGGTTGATAATGGTGATGGCACCTGGGACTTAACTATCCCTGCTGCAAACGCTCTGGCCGAAGCCACTTACAATGTTACCGCCACGATAACAGACGTCGCATTGAACACCAGCACCGATCCAAGCATTCAAGAATTACAGGTTGATACCACCGCACCGTCCGCCCCTACAGTAACTACACAAACAACCGCATCAGGTACACCATTAATCATCGGTACCGCGACAGTAACAAGCGGCGAAGCTTTAACCGTTGATGTAAATGGCATCACATACACTGCAGGAGATGGCCACCTGATTGACAACGGTGACAGCACCTGGGCCTTAACTATTCCACCAGCAGACACGATGGCAGAAGCCATTTATGAAGTCACCGCCACGGTGACTGATGCGGCTGGCAACACATCGACAGATGCTTCAAACAACGAACTCATCATCGACTTAACTCCACCGCCAGCCCCCACAGTCACCTTTCAACTAACAAACAATCCAACGCCGGTTATAAGTGGAACCGCGACGCTGGCTACCGGCGACACACTTTCTGTCACTGTAAACGGTGTAACGTACACTACTAGTAACGGAAATCTTGTCACCAATGGCGATGCCACTTGGGATCTCACTATACCGATTGGCGACACCTTACTTGATGCCAGCTATGACGTGACTGCCGTCGTTACTGATGTTGCTGGAAATTCTGCTACTGATAACACTACCCCTGATTTAGTGATCGATCTCACTCCACCACCGGCACCGGGCGTCACCTCACAAACAACACAAAATCAAACTCCTGTGATCAGTGGCACCACCGCTATTGGCTCTGATCTGATCCTTGGCGTAACGGTTAACGCTATCACCTATACAGCCGGTGACGGAAACTTGATTGATAATGGCGATGGCACATGGGATCTTACGATTCCTACCGGTGACCAGATACCTGAAGCGACTTATGATGTACTGGCCACACTGACTGATGCCGCTGGCAATGCCAGTTCTGATCCAGGTAGTAGCGAGCTAGTCATTGATACTACCGCTCCGCCCTCACCAGGTGTTACCAGCCTTACCACCAACGACACTACCCCCACCATTAGCGGCACCGCCATTGTCAGTGCCAGTGATACGCTGAGCGTTGAAGTGAACGGCATTATCTATACTGCCAATGACGGCAATCTGGTTGATAACGGTGATGACACATGGAATCTCACTATTCCAGCCTCTGATTCGTTACCGGAAGCGACCTACGATGTTACCGCCACCGTTACTGACCTAGCACTAAACACCAGTACCGACCCCAGTGCTCTGGAACTTCTGGTTGATACCACCGCGCCGGCAGCACCAACAGTAACAGCACAAACAACCAACACAGGTACACCAGTTATCAGCGGCACCGCAACCGTCAATGCAGGCGAACTACTGAGTGTCACTGTGAACAACGTGACATACACCGCTGGTGACGGTAGCCTTGTTGATAACAATAACGGCACATGGGATCTAACTATACCCACCACAGAAACACTTGCCGACGCCACCTACGAAGTGACAGCCACCGTTACCGATGGCGCTGGCAATACCAACAGCGACAGCTCAGCCGCAGAATTGATTATTGATCTAATACCACCCCCCGTCCCTGCCGTGGATTTTCAGTTAACCAACAACGCAACTCCGGTTATCAGTGGCACGGCAGTCATCGCCAGTGGTGACACGCTAAACGTAACGGTTAATGGCATTACTTATACAGCAGGGGATAGCAACCTGGTGAACAACGGTGATGGCACCTGGGCTCTGACAATACCCGCTGCCAATGCACTAACCGACGCAAGCTATAACGTGATAGCAGCACTTACTGATGTGGCTGGCAACACAGCCAATGATGTGACCAATCCCGATCTAGTGATCGACCTCACCCCGCCACCAGCACCGGGCGTGACCTCCCAAACAACACAAGACCAAACCCCTTTGATCAGCGGTACAACTACAATTGCTACTGGTCTAACGCTAAGCGTCACCGTTAACAGCGCAACCTATACTGCCGGTGACGGCAACCTGGCGGACAACGGCGATGGCACATGGGATCTCACCATTCCTGCTGCAGACCCAATACCTGAAGCAACTTATGATGTACTTGCTACACTGACCGATGCTGCTGGCAACGCTAGTTCTGATTCAGGTAGCAGTGAACTAGTGGTTGACACCACCGCACCACCGACACCCGGCGTTACCAGTTTAACCACCAATGACACTACTCCGATCATCAGCGGCACAGCCATTGTCACTACCGGCGACACCCTTACTGTTGAAGTCAACGGTATCGTCTACACCGCCGGCGACGGCAATCTGGTGGACAACGCTGATGGCACGTGGGACCTCACTATTCCAGCCTCCAATACTTTACTGGAAGCAACTTACGATGTTACTGCCACCGTTACCGACTTAGCGTTAAACACCAGCACCGATCCCAGTGCCCAGGAACTTCTGGTCGATACCACCGCACCGGCAGCACCAGCCGTTACTTCACAAACGATCAATACCGGTACACCCGTCATAAGTGGCACCGCCATTATCAATGCCGGTGAAGTGCTTACGGTTGTCGTTAACGGAATCACCTACACTGCCGGCGATGGCAAGCTTGTAGACAACGGCGATGGCACTTGGGATCTGACGGTACCGACAACTGACACACTTACTGACGCCACCTACGAAATTGACGTTACCGTTACCGACGGCGCTGGCAATACCAGCAGCGATAATTCAGCATCTGAACTGATTATTGATCTAGTCGCACCTCTGCCCCCTACCGTCACGTTTCAGTTAACCAATAATACAAACCCCGTCATTAGCGGTTCCGCCACTACAACATCCGGTGACACACTAACTGTTGATGTGAATGGAATTACCTATGTTGCCGGCAACGGCAGTTTAGTCGACAACGGTAACGGCTCATGGGATCTCACGATACCGATCACCGACGCGCTGATTGAATCAAGCTATGACGTTACCACTACCATCACTGATCTTGCCGGTAACACGGCAGTTGATATAACCACCCCTGACCTGGTGATTGACCTCACACCACCACCGGCACCTGGTGTTACCTCGCAGACTACACAGGATCAAACACCAGTAATAAGTGGAACCACCACTGTAGGGACAGGCCTGGCTCTCACCGTAACGATAAACACTAAAGTTTACACCGCCGGCGATGGTAACCTTGTTGATAATGGCGATGGTACATGGGACCTTACGATTCCCGCAGGTGAGCTACTACCTGAAGCGACCTATGACATAGTTGCCACGCTAACCGATGCAGCTGGCAACGCAAGCTCTGATTCGGGTAACAGTGAACTAGTCGTTGATATCACTGCACCACCAACACCGGGTGTTACCAGCCTTACCACTAACAACACTACCCCAACCATCAGCGGCACAGCCATTGTGACTACCGGCGACACCCTTACCGTCGAAGTCAATGGCATCATCTACACCGCCGGTGACGGTAACCTGCTTGATAACACTGATGGCACTTGGGATCTGACCATCCCCGTCTCAGATTTACTGTCGGAAGCTATCTATAATGTGACCGCCACCGTCACTGACTTAGCATTAAACACAAGCACTGATCCCAGTGGTCAGGAACTGCGCGTCGATACCACCGCCCCGGCAGCGCCTGCTGTTATCTCGCAAACGACCAACAACGGCACGCCGCTCATTAGTGGCACAGCCACTATTAACGCTGATGAAATACTGACCATTGCAGTCAATGGTATCTCCTACTCTGCCGGTGACGGCAACCTGATTGATAACGGTGACGGCACATGGGATCTGACGATTCCTGCCGCAAACACCTTACCGGAAGACATCTACGACATCAGCGCAACGATCACCGACCTTGCCGGTAACTTCACCGTAAACAGTTCAGTTGATGAGCTGATCATTGACTTAACCGCTCCGCTACCGTTGGTTGTTATCATTGATGAAGATACCGACAACAACAGTTTGATCGGCGCTGCAGAAAGCGCAGCTAATGTTGACGTAACGTTATTACTACCAGCTGGCGCTGCAGCCGGCGACACTATCAGCGTAACCGACGGTATAACTGTCACCCCCATCGTGTTGACTAGCAGTGATATCACCACGGGCTCTGTAGCGACTAGCTTTGCAACACCGGCAGACGGCGTTACCCTAACCGTTGATGCCACACTCAGCGACATAGCGGGTAATATTTCAGCGGCCGCACAAGACAGTGCCACCGTAGATTTCACACCGACTTCAGCACCTAACGTTAGTATTACAGAAGACACCAACAACGACAGCTTCATCAATCTGGCAGAGCTGACCGGCCTGGTAGATATTCGTGTATCACTTCCCGCCGATGCTGTTGCCGGAGATCAATTGCATATTATTATCAACGGCACCGAGTCGATCATAAGCTTGTCAGCTGTAAATATTGGTGCAGACAGCTACGCCACACAGCTTGCTTCTCCCGCCGACGGTGGTAGCGTAGTCGTTGACACTCGGATAATCGATAGAGCCGGAAATACGTCAGTTTTGGCCACCGACACAGCTGTGCTTGACCTGACCGCGCCACCAGTGCCAACCGTCATATCACAAATCAGTAATTCAGCGACGCCAGTGATCAACGGTTCAGCCACCGTTGCCAGCGGAGACACGCTATCGGTGCAAGTCAACGGAATTAACTATTTCGCAGGCGATGGCAACCTTATCGACAACAGTAACGGCACATGGACTCTGACTATCCCTGCCACCCAGGCTGTAATTGAAGCCACCTATGAAGTGGTCGCAACAGTGACCGACGAAGCCGGCACCCCTACGGCTGATGCAACTTTTAATGAGTTGATCGTCGACCTGACAGCACCGGCAGCACCAGCAGTCACATCGCAAACGACAAACACAGGCACACCGGTAATTAGTGGAACCGCAACTGTAGGCGACGGCGAAACATTAACCGTCACCGTTGGCGGCATTACCTACACAGCTGGTGATGGCAACTTGATTGACAACGGTGATGGTACATGGGATCTCACTATCCCCGCCACAGCCGCCCTCGCCGATGCCAATTACGAGGTGGTGGTCACTATTGTTGATGCCGCCGGCAACAGCACCAGTGACAGCTCAGACAGTGAATTAATCATTGATCTGATTTCACCGGCTGTGCCAACGGTAACCGCACAAACCATCAACACTGGAACCCCGGTAATCAGCGGATCAGCAACACTAGGGTCAGGCGACACATTGACTGTAACAGTCAACGGCATGACTTATACAGCCGGTGATGGAAACCTTGTTAACAACGGCGACGGTAGCTGGGATCTGACGATACCGGCCATAAACACACTGGCTGATGCGACTTATAACGTAACAGCTACAGTTACCGACCTGGCGGGCAACAGCACCACCGATGCAACGTTAGATGAACTGATTATCGATATAGTTGCCCCTGTCGTACCAACCGTTAATACACAAATCACGAATAGCGGCATACCGGTCATCAGCGGCACCGCAACTGTCGCTACAGACGACACTTTAAGCGTGGTGGTTAACGCAGTATCGTACATCGTAGGTGACGGCAATCTTGTTGATAACGGCGATGGCACATGGGATTTAACGATCCCCCCTGCAAACACATTACCAGATGCCACCTACGATATAAATGCAACAGTAAGCGATGAAGCTGGCAACAGCAGCACCGACAACACAACCGCAGAATTAGTAATTGATCTGATCACACCACTGGCACCAACGGTGATTGCACAAATCATCAATACCGTCACACCAGTCATTAGCGGCACCGCCACGGTCGGCACAAATGAAACGTTAACCGTGATCGTTAATGGTATTGAATATATCACTGGCGACGGCAACTTGGTCGACAACGGCAACGGCACATGGGAATTAACAATCCCCGCAACCGACTCCCTGCCGGAACAAATTTATGATGTCACAGCGACCGTCACCGATGAGGCCGGCAACGCATCATCTGACGTCACAAACCCTGATCTCACTATTGACCTTACCCCGCCACCTGCACCGGGTGTAACGTCGCAAACGACACAAAATCAGATGCCAGTGATTAGTGGCACTGCTCCTCTAAGTACCGCACTTACACTAACTGTAACCGTCAATGGAACACCCTACACCGCCGGTGACGGCAACCTTATTGATAACGCTGATGGTACCTGGGATCTCACTATTCCCACGGGCGATCTATTAGCCGAAGCGACCTATGA
>JALZUX010000679.1 GCA_023301405.1 Granulosicoccaceae bacterium
TTATGTGAAGGTTTTGATTTTGTTGGAAGTTGCGATAATAATATTGTTCCCGTATTTGATGGACGTATTGATTTCTCATTAGCGCCATTTAATTCTTCTTTCGCACCTCAAAATGGGCGTTTGCAAAATAATTTCACCGATTGGCGCATTCGGGGAGAATATGACATTACAGAAGACAATCTCGTATACGGTTTGATTTCTACAGGTAACAAATCAGGTGGATTTAATGATAACATTGCGGGTACAGAGGGTTTAGCGACGAGCGTGGCACAAAATGCTCCCGTCGAGTTTGATACAACCACTCTAGCGCCAACATATGGTCCTGAAAAACTAACTTTGTTTGAGCTTGGTTCTAAAAATGAATTCGATATCAGCGACGATGTCAGTGGTCACTTGAATATATCTGCCTTTTATTATGATTATGATGATTTGCAGCTCACGACATTGACTTCAACGGCGCAAATTCTCGACACTCAAGATATCAATGTTGACGATTTAGATGAGCAAACATTAGCGAATTTTGGCGGACAAGTTAACGCCTTCACGTTTAACGCCTCCGATGCTGAGATTTATGGAGCTCAATTTGAAGGTGGTTTGGACTTCCCTGATGACTTATCTTTCGATGCAACTGTTCTCTGGCTTCCAGAAGCTAAAGTCGTGAATTCACAGGAAATACAAGATTTCCGTTATCAGGCAGATGTTGATGCTGTGAATGCGGTTAACCGGTCTATTGAAGGTAATCGTCTTATTCGTACGCCAGAATGGCAAATTAACGGCTCTGTATCGAAAGCTGTAAATGTTGATAGTGGTTCCATCGATGGGATTGTCTCAGTTGGATATAGGTCATCACAACATATGACCATTTTCAATGGTATTGACTTTAATCTTGATGATGATGTCTCTGCCCGTCTTGATGATACCGTAGATGGTTATTTTACGGTTGATGCGGGTGTTGGTTATTCACATGGAGATGACGATAAGTGGCGTCTCGAGGCTTATGTGAATAATCTAACTGGCATTGAACGTGAGCAAGCGATTATTATCACGCAGTTTGATAATACGCGTTTCTTCTCACCACCTCGTACTTATGGTGCGCGTTTGAGAGTTAAATTTAAGTAGCAAATTCATCATTTCTGTTTTCAAACTGATTAGCTTCGGAATTAATTATGCGCCTTAAAGTTCGCTTAAAATATTTTGGAACCGCCCTGTTGGTCGGTTCCATTTTAACCTCTTGTGGCGCGTCAGCCAAAGATGAAACCTGGCCTAAAGTTCGCAGCCCGATTAAGCAAGATGTTCAGGTTGAATCTAAAATCGACACCCTTTTGGCTCAAATGAGCCTTGAGCAAAAAGTCGGACAAATGATACAGGCTGAGATTAAATCAATCTCTCCAGATGATGCAGCTAAATATCATATCGGGTCTATCCTTAACGGGGGAGGCTCTTGGCCAACGGATAAAGCCGATGGGCCTCTAGGGGCATGGTTGTCTCTGGCAAACCTCTTCTATGGCGCGTCCATGGACACGGGTGATGACCGCATGGCTATTCCAATCATATGGGGAACAGATGCCGTTCATGGACATAATAATGTCGTCGGCGCCACAGTTTTTCCTCATAATGTTGGCCTTGGCGCAGCTAATAATCCAGACTTAATGAGAGATATCGGTACTGCGACTGCACGTGAAATTGCTGTTACAGGTATTGATTGGACATTTGCGCCTACAGTCGCTGTTGCAAAAGACATTCGGTGGGGCCGAACTTACGAAAGCTATTCACAAGATCCTAAGACTGTGGCTTCGTTAGCAAAAGAAATGATTGTTGGTCTACAAGGTCATCCATCGCTTGATAATTTCTTGTCTGAGCAAAAAGTTGTTGTAACCGCAAAGCATTTCATTGGCGACGGAGGAACGCTTGGCGGGGATGATCAGGGCGAAACTACCTTATCCGAAGAAGAGCTATTTAAAACGCACGGGCAGGGCTATGTGCAAGCTTTAGGTGTCGGCGCACAAACTGTTATGGCCAGCTTTAATACATGGAATGGTCAAAAGATTCATGGCCATAAATATTTGCTTACAGATGTCCTTAAAGACAAAATGGGGTTTGATGGTTTTATTGTTGGTGACTGGAATGGCCATGGTCAAATTCCTGGGTGTAGCGAGCAATCATGTCCTCAAGCAATTAACGCAGGTATTGACCTCGTTATGGTGCCAGAAGCCTGGAAAGAATTTCTTGAAAATACAATTCGACAAGTCAAAAATAATGAGATTTCTATAGACCGGATCAATGATGCTGTTCGCCGTATATTGAGAGTGAAAATTAGAGCTGGAATGTTTGAGGATGGAAAACCTTCCGCCCATGAACTTGCGGGACGTGCCAAATTAATTGGACATCCAGACCATAGGGCTATTGCAAGGCAAGCTGTTCGAGAATCTCTTGTTTTACTTAAAAATGACAATGTTTTACCTATTTCAGCCAAGAGTAAAGTCATGGTAGTTGGCACAGGGAGTGATAACCCTGTGTTTCAATCGGGCGGTTGGACTGTAACGTGGCAAGGCCGCCATACCGAAACACGTGTTCTCAATCCTCGTAGTTATTATAAGGGGCACACGACTATACTTGACGGGATTAAAGCCGCTGTCGAACAATCTGGTGGTCAGGTTCAAACAAACTCTGATGACACAGCCGATGTTGCGATTGTGGTCTTCGGAGAAGAGCCTTATGCAGAATTCGATGGTGACTTAGCCTCAACGGATATGTCAATCGAAGCAGATGAGAACTTTAAGCTCATTCAATCCCTTAAGGCTCGCAATATACCTGTCGTTACAGTCTTCCTCTCCGGTCGTCCTCGCGGCGTAGATGCTTTGATAGATGGCTCTGATGCTTTTGTCGCCGCTTGGCTTCCAGGCAGTGAAGGCGCGGGTGTTGCGGATGTTTTAATCGCGAACAATAAGACCAAACCAAAGTATAATTTCACAGGAAAATTACCGTTCGATTGGCCGACGTCAGGCGCAACACAAGCGGTAGCATCCCCCATAAAATATAAATTCGAATATGGACTTACATATCCGAAATAAGAATTAGGCTTGGTTATGTTTTTAAGCACGTTAGACTTATTTGTTGTTGGACTTTATGCCGTCATATTATTTGGCATAGCTCAATGGGTGTCTCGAGAACCTAAGGGAACAGTCAAAAGCACGGAAGATTACTTCCTTGCAGGTAAAGCCCTCCCATGGTGGGCTATCGGGGCCTCCCTTGTTGCCGCCAACATATCAGCAGAACAAATCATCGGCATGTCGGGGGACGGATATAAAATCGGTCTCGCGATTGCCGCCTATGAATGGCAAGCCGCGATTGTCCTAATTATTGTGGCCAAGTACTTACTTCCTATATTCCTAAAGCGCGAAATTTATACCATGCCGCAGTTCCTAGAAACGCGCTATGGTGAAGGCGTCAAAACTACGATGTCGATTTTTTGGATCGCCCTTTATACAATCGTCAACTTAACCGCCGTCATGTGGCTCGGATCACTTGCCGTAAACACATTGACAGGGGCGTCGCTGTTTGGTGGCATGGTGGGATTAGCGGTTTTTGCTTTGGCTTATTCTATGTATGGCGGCCTAAAAGCCGTGGCCCTCACAGACATCCTTCAGGTCGTAATCCTTGTCATAGGTGGTTTTGTTATAGCTTGGCTGACCATGGGCATGATTGGCGGCGATAACGGTGTTTTGGGCGGTTTTAAGCGCCTATACACTGAGCTTCCTGGTAAGTTTGATATGATACTCGATAAAGACCACGAGGCTTATGGGAAGCTTCCTGGCATTTGGACATTACTCGGCGGGCTTTGGGTTCTACATTTTTCTTATTGGGGTTTTAATCAGTACATCATCCAGCGTGCCCTCGGCGCTAAAAACGCAGCCGAAGCGCAAAAAGGTCTTATCTTTGCAGCAGGTCTTAAATTGCTTATGCCGCTTATCATCGTCCTGCCAGGAATCGCAGCTGTTATGCTTGCCGCACCAGAAATGGGTGTTATCGACAAGACAGTTCTCGATACGGCTTCTGACCGTGCTTATCCCGAAGTGATGAAGATCATGCCAAGCGGCCTACGTGGACTTATCTTTGCTGCGCTTATTGCTGCAATCGTCTCGTCATTAGCGTCTATGGTGAACTCAATTTCTACTATTTTTACAATGGATATCTACCGTGATAAAATCGCCAAAGACAAAGATGAAAAGCATTATGTAAATGTAGGGCGTATCACAGCGATTACGGCTATGGTGATAGCTGTCTTTCTCGCGAAACCTTTACTTGGCGATATGGAGGGGGCTTTCCAGAAAATCCAAGAATGGACAGGCTTTGTGGCTCCCGGTATCGTGGCTGTGTTCTTGATGGGCATGTTTTATAAGCCGACAAATGCTAACGGGGCATTCGCCATGCTTTTTGCATCCGTAGCGGTGTCTGCAATTTTCTACTTTGCTTTTCCAAACTTCCCATTTGTAAACAGGATTTGGGTTATTTTCCTCGGATGTCTCGTAGTCGGCGCAATTGTCTCTGCTCTCACGGCTGGTCCTAAAGACGGCCAAGCTGTTATTCTGAGTGATATCAATTTCAAAACGTCAAAGAGCTTTAATATTTGGACGGTTATAGTCGCCATCATCCTTATCGGATTATACGCTATATTCTGGTAAGGATATTTAGTAAGAGGCGTCATGACGGATACTAGCGCACTTATACTGGCGGGTGATATTGGCGGCACGAATGCTCGCTTTGGATGCCTTCAAAAAAAGCCTGAAGGCGGATGGAAAGTCCATCACTTTGTGAAAGTAAAGGGTGCGGACTACCCCACTTTTGAAGCCGCGCTTGAAAATTATTTGGGCAACATAGGCATCAAGCCGCGCCGCGCCGCCTTTTGCGCGGCAGGTCCCGTCGAAGACGGCTATATCAACCTCACCAATACGGATTGGCAAATATCAACCAGCCGCCTCAAAGAGATGCACGGGTTTGAGCAGTGCGAGCTCTATAATGATTTCTCGGGCATGACGCGGTCTATTCCAGAGTTGGCTGATGATGAGTTTACGATTATACGTTCGGGCCAGCCCCATAAGGCTGAACCTATATTAGTCGCAGGCCCCGGAACAGGCTTTGGCGTAGGCTACCTCGTCCCAACAAAAGCGGGTTGGCATGTCATCGCCTCGGAGGGCGGCCATGTCACCTATAGCCCGCAATCAAGTCTTGAGTTAGAGCTTTTACAAGTCCTAAAACGTGACCGTGACTTTGTATCACTTGAACTTGTAAGCTCAGGCAAAGGTCTTCCGGTTGTTCATAAGGCTGTCTGTGAAATCCACGGAGTCCCTTATGAGCACACGGCGCCGGACCTGATACGAGAGCGCGCCATAGCAGGAGACGCCGTCTCGCGTGATGTTTGCAATATCAGGGCCTCAGCGACGATGGGCGCGATTGGCGACCTCGCTCTCACTGGCGGCGCCCGCGGCGGTATTGTTCTTGCTGGCGGCGTGAGTGAACGCATGATTGATTTTTACATGCAACCAAGCGCTATGAATCGTTACCTGCATAGAGGGCCACAATCAGAATATGTGCGAGGTATACCCATAAGACTCCTCAAATGCCCACACGCGCCATTAATCGGGTCTGCTGCGTCATTGGATAGTAAACTTATGACTCTAATGTCCGTTAAGGATTACGGTTGCGCGTAATAAACGATGTTTTCTGCCTTATCCACAAAATATCAGAATATAGGATAAAATTCCTAGTTGACTAATGTTCTTTATTTGTTCTTACT